>JAPKYM010000055.1 GCA_026394315.1 Candidatus Bathyarchaeota archaeon
AATGATCTTAATGTGTGAGGCGTCTTTCTGGCAGACACTAGGATCGTCCTTGTTTTTTGGATGATTTCTTCAACTCTAATGCCTGCTGGACATGTACTGCTGCAGTGGCCACACATAAGACACTCATAGATTCTATCCACTAGTGTATCTGAGGCCTCGAGTTCTCCTCGTATGAAGCTTCGTGCCAACCTTATCTTTCCACGAGCCGTCGAAGACTCGAGTCTCTGGACCTCGAGTAATGGCGAGCATCCGTGGCAAAGCCCACATCTGTTGCAACTTGCCAGTGAATCCTCCAGTTTGTGGATCTGCTGGGTCATTAGGAATGCCTCATATCCATTTTCCAGGGTTCATTATGTTGTTTGGGTCGAGCACTGCTTTGATTTCCTTCATCACGGCAATCACTTTGTCACTCCATTCGAGGTTGAAGTACTCGTGTTTCTCTGCGCCTATTCCGTGTTCGCCAGTTAGCGTTCCACCTAACTTAAGAGCGGATCGGTATATCTCTGCCAAAGCCATTCTTGCATTACTCATTTCCTTGGGATTTCTTTCGTCCACCATTACGGTGGGGTGGAGATTTCCGTCAGCCGCGTGTCCATATGAGACGATTTGGACAGAATATTTCTTTGAGATTGAGTCCAGTCTAGCGAGATATTCTGGAAGTCTAGACACTGGCACAACCGGGTCTCCTTGTATGGCCGTCGGTCGAATCCTGCTTATTGCTCCGTACGTAGCTTTCCTAGCATACCAGAGCTGGTCGGCTTCTTCACGATTCCTAGATGTTTTGACTTCGAAAGAACCTTCCGTGCGGAAGATCCTTACTAATTTGCCTAGGTTACTCTGGACTTCATTCTTGGAACCTAAACATTCTATGAGAAGCAATGCGGCGGCGTGTGGTAACGGGAGACCAGTGAAAGATCTGACTACGTCTATGGCATGTTTATCCATAAACTCTAGAGCGGAGATCGGTACTCCTTTCTTCACAACTTTGGAAATTGCTCTTCCAGCTTCAATTGCTGTTTTGAACGATGCTACTACTACAACGTAGTTGTCAGGTATCGGAGCAACTCTCAGCGTGGCCTTTGTGACTATCCCTAGTGTACCCTCTGATCCGATAAAGAGTTCTTTGAGATTGTAGCCGCTCGCACATTTGAAGCATCTTGAACCTACTTGGATTATCTCTCCAGTGGGAAGGACAGCGTCGAGACTGAGCACTCTGTCCTGCGTCCGTCCATATTTGGGCGAATGCATTCCGGATGCGTTCTCCCCCATCATGCCCCCAAGTGTTGCTGCTTCGCTGCTGCCGGGATCTATGGGGAAGTGGAATCCTTTCTTCCTGAGAAACTTGTTCAGATCCCTTAGAGCTAGACCTGCCTCACAAGTCACGGTTAGGTTGTCTTCATCAAACTCCAATATTCTATTCATTCTTGCAAGGACCACGACGATGCCGGCATTAGCAGGTACTGGTCCGCCACTCAGAGAAGTCCCCGCTCCTCTCGGGGTCACAGGTATACGTTTCTTATTTGCTAATCGCATTATCTTGGAGACTTCGCCTGAATTATCTGGAAAGATAACCGCATCGGGAAGTCTTGAGTAGCATGTGGCATCGTAAGAGTAGCAGACCAGCTCCGCCTTATCCGTCAGGACATTCTCTTTCCCAACTAGCCTCCTAAGTTGGATTATGGTCTCTCGAATTTTCTTAGCCGAGAATTCTCCAGTTTGGGGAGATTTGTCAGAAACAATCTGTAGACTGTCGTGTGTTTTCAAGAAGATCACCGCGCAGAAAGGGAAGTTAAGGGTTCTCTTTCGTGGAGTGACCTACTGTCCTGTAGTTGAACCTGACGAACCAGAAGTGGAACACGTTGAACTAGAACGTAGCACAGGCTCGTCGGGCATGTAAAGCACTCACACTTACAGCGGTTTCTTTCCTTAAATCGTACTATTAACGCTTTTGGTGTAAGTGGCAGTCGGTTCTGAAATACATGGGTGAAATTTAGTGCCCGCCGCGCGCTAGTCAAACAAGACCCAATAATGCTTACCCTTTCATCTCGGATAGGGTTGCCATGAGGTACTAGCGTCTTTCCCTCAGATATCGTTGCCTTTCCATCTTAACCTCAGGACGCGGGCGTTTACAGGATCAGGATCGAGCGAATACATAATTGTTCTATGTTTGAGGCTATTTGTTTCCTAAGAGAGGTTTCTTGGGAGAATTTTTTGATGTCACTGTTTGTGACCACTTTCTGCAGAAGAATATTGCCCAAAAAACCTGGTAGCACCGCCCGTATGCAATTAGAAAATTAAGTGAATCCAAGAAGAAATGCAAACCTGATTGCACATCTTTGTACGCGCGCTACGAGGAGCCACACGCAAGTCAAGAATCTACTTCTCGATCTTTTCAAGATCTTTTAGCGCGCGCGCTTAACAGGCTCAAGAACTTGGCATAAGCAGAAGCACTCTTCATCATCTACGTAAGAATGCTAATAGTGACAAATCGTTTAGAGTATATCAGAAGATTGCCCGTAGGCTGAAGTGAATGATAGAATGATTGTTCACGAAAAGAGCTACCGAAGAGCAAGTGCGAAGGTTGCTACTTGCTGGTGTACAAGCACCCTCCGGTTCGAATGTTCAGCCCTGGGAATTTATAATCATTGATGATCCCAGGACTATTGAACAAATCGCGGAGCATAAATATCAACAGACTCTAAAAATGGATATTGACGATGCGGTACTCAAAAACCCGGCTGCCATTGAACAGATTCATCAGCAGTCCCTTAAGAATCCTTTTTCGCTATCTGTAGTAATAATAAAATGGTCTCTGTAATGTTTTCCCGTTGCCTTCTTAATAATCTCAAACGCCTTAAGGAATGAGGCAATCGTTTCTATAGTTGCGCCTGACTTGCTTATTACATTAAATA
>JAPKYM010000367.1 GCA_026394315.1 Candidatus Bathyarchaeota archaeon
TTGATGCTTCCAAGAAAACCCCCGCCCAAGTCGCATCATCGATTTCAAGAATCCTGAAGGGAAAAACCAGAAAGAGGCTGAAACACGTTGACTGGATTCACAGACTCGAAAATGAAGATAGGTTAGATGAGATCTTAACCTACATAGAATCAAACACCAAGACCTCATTGAGATGATTGAACCGAATATGCCCATGCCACATAAACGACCAAAGAGAGCTTACGCAATAATCCACTGTCCCAATTGCGATAACCTTCAGCTTGTTCACTGGCCCGTGAAATCACACAAGTGCCCCTACTGCGACGATACATTCGATCTTATCCAGTCAAGAGTGAGGCCCATCCATGTCGCAGGCTCACCTCGTGAAGTATCAAAGATCCTGATGAGTCTCAAGAAAGGAAAACTGGCAGACGAATCCGAGTCTAGATTTCCAAAGTGATAAAAGTAACCGAGTACTATTGGCTTGGTGGTCATGTTTTCATGTCATCAGTTGCAGAGCGAAGGTTTAGGGAAGAACTTACACTACTGATTCAGAAGGTGGTCACTGTACACACTTCCACAGGTAAGACCTACACAGGAACACTATATGGCATGGATGCTAACACGCTCAATATGTGTCTTGGTAATGTCAGGGACGAGTCAGGTAAAGAGATAAGCCGAATGTTCATCAACGGAAGAGCCATCCTGGAGGTCTATGGCCTTGAAATGGCGTTTGACCTCCGGAGTCTGGCAGAGAGGCTCGAGAGAGTCTTTCCTAAGATGGTGAAGGTAATTGATGAGGCAGGGGTCATAGTTGTGATGGACAAAATCAGAGTTGGCGAGAAAGGTGTCATTGAAGGTCGAGGGCCTGCTGCCGAAAGAGTTCAGAAAGTCTACGACGAGTTCACGCGTGAGAGGGCGAGACCCCCCTAAACCTCATCTTTTTTCTCTTTTGTATCCTCATGGGGTTTCCGCACCAGCAGATTCTGCGTAGCTTCCACGGCTGATTCGAGACCTGAGAGGTCCACAGTCAAGCCCAAGCATTTTGACAGGAACTCAAGTGCCACTCTTGCTGCTAGGGCGTCAGGGTAGAGGCCGAGAGTCTCGACCAGTACGCAGTAGCCACGCATCCCCCGAAGCCTAGCCAGTCCGAGAAGTAGACCGGCTGCTCCATAGACTCTTCCAACGAGAGTCGAAGCACCAGCATTGACTATCGCATCAAGCGTATCTTTATCAGTAGCTGTGCAGAAGACCGAGGGAGATTCTGGTGCCGATTCTTTCTTGAGGCCGCCTACAGTTACGACGCTCTGACAGTTGTAACTCTGAACTATATCCAAAATGCGTGATGAAAGCTCATATTGCCCTTCCACACCAAGTGCCTGCGTGTTGCCATATAGCAAGATAATATCATTCTTTGCTTGAGTCTTTGCGTAGTAGAGTTCATTTGTCGGAGCTCTAATAGCGCCTTTTTCAGTAGTAAGGGCGAGCGCTTGGAAGTAGTTTGAATGTATTGTGCAGAAGCGCTTTGCCTTGCTTTCTTTGATCAAGTGCAGGCCGACTATGTTTGCTACAAAACCTATCCCGGGGAGCGCCTCTATGAGTATTGGCTCCCTCAGACTAGGTATCTCAGAAAAAGACTCCGTGATCACCTTGGGGAGGCCTTCAGTGAAGATTTACCAAAGCATTGAGGTCTAGGGTTGCTTCTTGCTTCTGAGAATTCCGCCCTGTGCAAATCTAGTCTTAGGCATGTCGTGGAACTCAATCCACACGAGGTCTTTGGAGACTCCGAGTACATTGACAAATACTTCCGTAAGGGCCTCGGCAAGTTTCTCTATCTGCTCTTGGCTACGTCCTTCGACAAGATTAACCTGTACAAATGGCATCCTTATCACTAACAGGGGATACACGCTGGACTTGCTTAACAAGTTTATCGATTCATCAAGGTTTTCATAGTGAGCTCAGACATCATAGTTTCCAAGCGAAGGCACTCGACAAGGGCTTAACTTGACTATCACAGACTCTTGGAAGATAAAGGACGCATTTGAGATTAAGAGTAAGGATCTTCTGGGCAGAGTAGGGAGACTCCGAACTAAGAGCGGATCAATTGAAACACCATGTCTCTTTCCGGTCGTTCATCCCACGAACCAGATAGTCGCTCCAAAAGAAATCCGGGAAATGGGATACGAAGCAGTAATGACAAATGCCTACTTGACTCGGAGAGCTTTTGGACCAGATGTGAAGAAGGGCATTCATGAGATTCTAGGCTTTGAGGGGCCAGTCGCGACTGACTCCGGAGCCTATCAGATTCTCACATATGGTGACATCGAAGCAAATCAGGCAGAGATGATAGAATTTCAAGAGCGGATAGGTTCAGATATCGCGGTGATTCTGGACATCCCCACGGGATTGACCGCCAACAGAAGATACGCAGAAAGAACGGTTGAAGAAACAGTGAGGAGGGCTGACCAGGCGATCGCCTCGATCAAGGGACGAGAAACGCTGTGGGTCGGCCCGATTCAGGGTGGTATACACCTGGATCTTGTGGCCCAATGCGCCGAGGAGATGAACAGCAGACACTTCACCATATTGGCTTTGGGCAGTCCAACACAAGTAATGGAGCAATACATGTACAAAGAACTCGTCCAGATGATCCTGGCCTGCAAGGCAAACATCCAATCAAACCGGCCTCTCCACCTCTTTGGTGCAGGGCATCCTTCAATGCTAGCACTGGCAGTCTCTCTCGGGTGTGACCTCTTCGACTCTGCCTCCTACGCATTGTACGCACGAAGGAATCGTTACCTCACATCCAGCGGAACCATAAGACTTGAGGATATTGAGTATCTTCCCTGCAGTTGCAGCGTGTGCAACAACTCCAGCATCAAAGACCTTGTCGATTCTCCTCCCCAAGAAAGAATGAGAAAGCTCTCAATCCACAATCTGAACGTCTGCCTCGAAGAAATCCGCAGAATAAAGCAGAGCATCGTGGAAGGAAGATTGTGGGAACTTGTTCTGCAACGAGTCCGATCCCACCCGAAGCTCTACGAATCCGTCAACATCCTCTGGAAGTACCGTAGCCTCTTTG
Source organism: Candidatus Bathyarchaeota archaeon (assembly GCA_026394315.1). Taxonomy (GTDB): domain Archaea; phylum Thermoproteota; class Bathyarchaeia; order 40CM-2-53-6; family RBG-13-38-9; genus JAPKYM01. The sequence continues at coordinate 3,062 of JAPKYM010000367.1, forward strand.
AAGGGCAGTCGCCAATATCCAAGAAGAAGGGGCTATTCTTCTTTGATTACTTGGATCTTGACAGGCCAGAAGTAACCCGATTCAGACAGTATGTTGTCAAGCGATATTCGCTTCCAGACGAGTCCAGAGTTCTGATTCTACTTCCACCTCCTTTGACTAAGCCGTGGGGCACGGATAAGAATGTGAAAGAACTGTTAAGATCGCTGGACAAGCCTGAGTCCTATCATGTATGCTTCTACAAAATTCCGTACGGTGCAGTACCCATAGAGTTGAGTGAAGTCTATCCAGTTGCTCAGACAGAGATCAGTAGGCATGTGGACATCACTACCATTTCAGATTCTGCTGAGGCCTTGATTGAATACATGAGGCACTTCAAGTACAATGAAGTCTTTCTACATGTCTCGGATGAAGTTTGGGACAAGAAAGTTGTGTCAAAAGTCAGACGGCTATGCAGGGAAGAGCATCAGAAGCTAGTGGTATCATACCAGGGACAGGATGTTTGGGGGGTTAAGGCACTTCAAAGTCTATCTGCACTTCTGAAGCGAAGACGAACTGTCACAAAAAAGCCAAAATAGGCTATCAGGACATGTCTACACGAACATTCCTTGAAGAGATTTGTGAGTTTGTTTCCGCCTCTGTTCAATTTCAGCCTCGATGTCTTTTGCATCCTTCTCCAGATCTGACACGTTCACTTTCATGTTGTACGTCCTGCAGATACTTCTTATCGCAACAGCCGCAGCTGCTGGATCTGGTCTGGTGGAGGACGCATAGGGAAGAATCGCCAGAGCCGGAAAGTTATGTATCTCAAATTCATTCAACATTATAGCTAAAGGGCCGTAGACGAACAGCTCTTCTTCGAGTTTTGGAGCGCTAGGATTCCTGCCCTTAACATGGTATGCTCGCGTATGCACTACCCTGAATGATGCCTCGCCCGTCTTGAAGCTAGAGTCAAGACCCCCGATCAATATGGTATCTTTGAATTTCTCATGGACTGCCCATGAGGATAACGCCCTCACGAATTCAGCCTCTTCACTTTTGTGAGGTGAGAACTCAAACTTAGCGATCACCATTCTACCTTTCTTGTAAATCTCAAAAGGAGTTACAAGGGCCTTCGGAGTGGAGTTGATAAAAGGAGGGGGATGCTCAACCTCTATGAATCCAATCCTCTCGGCGTGCAGAGCGTGGACAAGAAAAGAAGTTGCAATATAACCCGTCTCGCCGATTCCGTGGAAACCCGTAATCAGTGTCGCGCCTTTGTAGTTGTCTTTGCACACGTTAATGTGGACTGTCATCACAATGACCAGATACAAAATCGAGTCCCCAAGAGTGGTGGCGTCTAATTAAAGCATTTCTGAAGAAAGATGATGATTGCATAGGATCAGAGTCTCGGATCCTTGGCCTTCGCGGTTCATTTAAGAGTAGGTCTGGCAATTGGAATCTTGATATCAACAACTGAAAGGTGTCTAGATTTGAGACTTCATTTCTTAGGGGGGTGTAGGGAAGTTGGCAGGTCAGCCGTAGCTGTTGAGACAAATCAAAAAAGGCTCCTAATGGACTATGGGGCAATGATAGGTGATGTCGTCGGCTTTCCTACCCACATCTCTCCAAAAGACCTTGACGCGATCTTTCTCTCCCATGCCCACCTAGACCACAGCGGGCTATTGCCTCTCTTCTACCTGAGACGGAATGTTCCCTTATACGCCGTTGAACCGACTTTCGAGTTCACCAACCTTCTGATCAAGGACTTCATCCACATCAGCGGTTATTTCCTACCGTACGAGTACGTCGATCTCGAGACTATGATGAGGAGCTGCATACCCATGCCTTATAGAAAGGAGTTTGAGGTTGCAGGGATCAAAGCAAAATTCCTAAACGCAGGTCATATACCTGGGAGTTCTCAAATTCTTATTGAGTCTGAAGGCAAGAGAATTCTATACACGGGTGACATTAACCCCAGCGAGACTAGGACCCTTGGCTCAGCAGACCAAGACTACGGTGACCTTGATGCCATAGTGACTGAGGCGACATACGCTGATGAGGACCATCCCAACAGAGCAATGGTTGAATCAGAATTCGTCTCCAGAGTCAAAGACGTGGTTG
>JAPKYM010000108.1 GCA_026394315.1 Candidatus Bathyarchaeota archaeon
ACTATATGAGCGTTACATCTAGTTAGGATTGGATTTGACCTTGCCCCCGTGAAGCGAGACTCCTATAGATGTCAACTGCCTTAACCGGTGTTACTGTTTTCGGGGGAAAGGTCAACGCAAGACTCCATATACGGAAACCACTACTTGCCTAGTCTCATGCTACCTATCGAAGTCTGGCAGAGACATTGTTTTTGTGTTAGTATTGACACATAGATAAGATAATTAGGGAATAGACGTTGACAAGTACAACTAGTTTTACGAGACCTAGTCCTATCGTAGTGATATGCTTGAAGCTTACATTATTGTATCATCCAGCCGCAGCTTTGTTGAAATTGACGCGAATGGATGCAAAATCACAGCGAAATCCGCGGGAGATAAAAGCTCTGTAGTTCTACTCTCAGTTTATCAGCCGAGGCTGATTATGCTTGGACTAGGTGCAAACATGGGGAAAAGAACAGCCATATCTGGGAAGATAGGGGCAATTGTGATAGCGGTGGAACCTCAAGATGTTTATGCTGACAGCCCTAGCAGAAGTTATCAAAGAGTCAATAAGGTCGAAATAGTTCAGAAGGCAGTCGGAGCCAAAGAAGTGGAGATTAAGATGCAAATAAGTACAAATACTGGTGACCTATCATCATGCTCTAGCGAATGGATCGATGCGCTCAAAGCTAGAGGTAGCTATATCACCTGCGTAGGGGACAAGGCTGTAAGAGTACAAATGACCACATCAGTTGAGTTAATCGCGCAGTTTGGCTTGCCCATTTTGTGCAAGGCAGATGTGGAGGGTCTAGAATACGAGGTCATGAAAGGGTTATCACCCGCGATTGAGGCTTTGTCGCTAGAGACTACCCTGACTGACTTGGACCAGCGGTCTATTCAATTCGCAGACTCGCTAGCCCATGAGTGGCTAGATTTAACTATTCGGTACTTGGATCCACAGAAGGGGCATTGTCCAAGTGGGTTACGGCGGATAGGATATTCAGTATAGTACAGAACTTGTCTTAGGGGACAAGCTGTATAGAAGCATATGTCACTATCAATAAGTTGATATGAGCGGAAATGAGCTGCTGCCGCTCTTCAAAGGACCAGGTCTTCAGGAGGCCCAGTGCTATAATCTTGGGCTCTTGAAATGGGTGAATTAATCAAGAGGGCAGTTCGTCCCTACCGCATATGGAGACATTAGTACAGATAATTATCACAACTGGTGACCTCCTCGGGTTATGGGACGCTTATGCCTTGCTACTAGAAAGGCTGACCCGAGGGCGGGGGCGTATCATAAACTTCCACCGCGTTGCAGATGACAAACCATATCCCTGGATGCCGTTAGGTTCTACAGGACTCAATGGTATTGACATTTGACGATGGCTACAAGGATATTTACTTCACTGCGTATCCCGTTCTCAGGAAATACGGCGCCCCTGCGACTGTTTTTTTGACTACGGGTCACATAGGTACAGGTGAACTGTTCTGGTGGGACAAGATTGGATATGTCATATACAATTCTCGCTTAGATAGGATCGAATTAAATGGAGTCTCACACTCTCTAAGAACAACAGAGGAGAAAAGGAAGACAGTGGACGCACTGCTTGCAGAAGCTGATACGGGATCTGAGGACCAGAAGAAAATGTTGATCAACAATCTGGCAACAGCGGGCGGTGTTAAGATTCCAGATGGCTTGGGTGAAGAGCTAATTTTATCGTGGTCCGAGATCCAAGCAATGAGCAATGATGGAATTGACTTTGGCGCTCATACTGTTACCCATCCTGTCTTGACTAGGGTATCGTTGGAACAAGCCAAGTATGAGATATTCCAATCCAAGGTTGAAATAGAGAATAGATTGAACAAGCAAGTCACTGCCTTTGCTTATCCAAGAGGCATGGCAGGTGACTTCAATGCACAAACAGTGGAATTGCTTAAGCAAGCT
>JAPKYM010000151.1 GCA_026394315.1 Candidatus Bathyarchaeota archaeon
ATATATTGATTCATGATCGTTGAATCGCAATTGAAGGAGTGAATACAGTGAACTCAGTTGAAGATATCCGCAAGATGGCGGTTATCGGCTCTGGCGTAATGGGTCACGGAATAGCCGAAGTCTACACTCTGAACGGCTACCCAACATCTATGATGGATGTCAAAGATGAATACTTGGATAGAGGAATGAGGCAGATCAGAGCGGAACTCAAGACGCTGGTTAGCAATGAATTTGTCACTGAAGGGCAATCCGAAGAGGCTCTGAATAGAATATCCACCACAACAAGCATCAAAGACGCGGTTGAGGGATGCAACTTCGTCACTGAGGCTGTGACCGAAGAACTCAAGCTGAAAAGAGGAATTTTTGCTGAGTTGGAAAAGTTCACGACTGATGATTCTATACTTGCTACTAACACGTCAGGCTTGATGATTACCAAGATAGCTCAGGGGCTTAAGCGTCCTGACAGGGTTATTGGAACACACTTCTCCGTGCCTCCGCACATAATTCCTGGTGTAGAGATAATTAGGGGAAAGAGGACTTCAGATCGAACGTTCAAGATCGCTTATGAGCTGATGAAGAAGATCGGCAAAGTACCTTTCGTAGTCAAGAAAGAGATCGATGGATTCTTGCTGAATAGACTTCAACTCGCTCTTGGAAGAGAGGCATTCTATCTCGTTGAGAAAGGAGTTGCTACCATCGAGGACGTGGACATCTGTCTTAACAGTGTCCTGGGTTTAAGGTGGGCCACGGTCGGACCTTTTCGCCAGATGGATTCAGCAGGCATAGATACGGCGACCAAGGTCTGGAGGTACATACTTCCAAGCATATCAAACTCAAGAAGAATCCCGAAAGCCATGCTCGAGAAGGTTGCCAAAGGCGATGTTGGGATGAAAGCAAGGAAAGGTTTCTATGACTATACCAGATTTGGACTTGAAGACGTGACAGTCGAAAGGGATAACGGATTCGTGAAAACTCTCAAGCTCATGAAGACACTGTGGAAATGACCGGAAGCCCTCCTCGGGGGCGCGCGCTAGTCAGTAATCCCAACCTAAGAAAAAAAGAGAAAAAGAGACTCCTAGACCTACTCGTCAAAGAGTAGGCTTAGGCTTCTTCGGCTCCTCGATCGGCTCAGTCTCTTCGTTTCTTAACCATTATGACGGTGGATAAGACTGCCATTAATCCCAATAGTGCCAAGTAAGGTCCAAGGATCCCAAACTTATCCACAGACATTACCACGCCAGCAACAGGCAGAGTCGCGCGCGGCGCGCTGATTATTTCGAATTTATGACCGATAGCTGACTTGAAGGATGCTGCATCTGCAACCTGTTGTACCCAACCCGCATTAAACGGTGGCGCAATCGTCCCAGGCTGAGGCCAAACCACACTATCTCTTAGATAGTTCACATCGACACCTGACCCTATTCCCTCAGCATCCAATTCCTCCAAGCCTGCTGTAACAGCAGCATTACGAGCATCTGTGACATCACTGGGAGAGGTGCCTGCAGGGGTTCTCAGGTTAGTGTCAGACCAACGCTGGTTGGGTACCCCGTCGGTAGCGATGTTTATGACTTGCTTGCTTGCTGTCTGAAAGTTCTGGGAACCAGACATGTCCAACCATGCAACCCATACACCATCGGCCATAGGTGTAGATCCTTTACCCTGAACAATGTTTTGTATGGCGGTGGCGACTGAGGCAAAGTTACCGGCTGTTATGACTGTAGGCGCCACTTCTGTTTTTGCCTTGAAAGAAAAGCTTCCATGTGTTTCACTGAGACCGCTCGAGAACTGGACAACCGTCAGTTCCACCGTGCCATCGTGTGGAACGTTATTCTCAAGTGCAGAGGCCACTCCATCCAGTATGATGGTCCAGTCGCTTGAGGTTATGCTGGTTGAACCGTCGAGAGCCATTCCAACCTGTATAATCCCCGCTGCCTTAACATCAGAGGGGTATGCGGCAGCCACGGACGTCAATAGAAAAATTATCAAAAACGCTGTCTTAAGACTAATCGCTTTCATCTTTATATCTACCACGA
>JAPKYM010000081.1 GCA_026394315.1 Candidatus Bathyarchaeota archaeon
TTGTCTTGAAGTCGCTGAATAGTCCCGACAGCTTTACCGTCTTTGCCGATCAAAGGACACTTCTGTTTGGCTGTTCCGGCTAAGATCTCTACTCCAAATATTGCTGGTTTGCTGTGTCTGAAGACAAAACCTGGAAGTACACGCATCTTTGCGGGTTTGAGGTGACGGTCGAGTTCGGCCCTGAGATTCGCGGCTATTTCAGCCTCAACCCATCTTGAATAGCCGTCAAGTAGATCATATATCACATCAGCGCGGAGTATCGTGATGTTTCTTCTGGTAGCCTCTTCCTCAGCATCAGGGAGCAATCTGACGTTGAATCCCATTATGACGCCTAGCAGACGATCCTTGTCTCTGACTACCTCTGCCTCAATAACTTCGCGTCTAGATATGTCGCCAACGTCGGCTATTCTAATCGGAGTGCCAGACTTCGCGAGTGCTGTCGTTATGGCCTCAAGAGCTCCAAGCGTGTCTGTCTTGACTATGATTCCAGTTTTGTCAGTCTCTATTCTGAGTCTCTCGAATTCTTCTCTGACCATCCCTGAGTATGTCATTGCAGACTCGCCTTCAGGAATAGCATATAGTGACGATCCGGACAGAGCATTCTCTAGTTCGGGAGCTACGATCTTTATGCCTGAAGCGGCCTTTACGGAACGTACATTCGAGAACTTGTCTCTTGGATCCCTTATTTCATCCATGGGCTTAGGTACAAGAATTGCTCGGACAGTGGTAATTATGGGGCCTTGCTTACCCCCCAGAGTTATCCGTTCACCAACACTGAGGGTTCCATCATAAACTATCGCGTTGATCGTTATGCCAAGACCAACTTCTTCTTTGACTTCTAAAACCGTTCCCCTTGCGGGGCCGTCAGTAGTTCTGAGTTCTTGCTTCATGAATGATTGTGTCAGGCCTACTACTAGAGCAAGGAGTTCCTGTATCCCTTCACCAGTTTTTGCGCTTGTCGGGACGATTGCGATGGTCTTGGTGAAGTCTCTGACTCTGTCAAATCTGTCCGCATTCAAGCCAAATTTCGATAGTGAGCCCATAACAGTGTAGATTCGGTTGTCAATTTCTCTCTGCACTTCTGGCGCCTGAAGCCGAATCCCGCTGCTCATGGATTCTGCATCAACCTTCTTCCAACCTGGTACGAGATCTACTTTGTTTGCCGCTATGACAAACGGAGTCTTTCGTGTCTTGAGTATCTCTATAGACTCCTCGGTCTGTGGCTCAACACCTTTTGTAAGATCTATCACTAGAATTGCAATATCGGCGGCTGAACCTCCCCGACGGCGCAAGTTAGAAAAGCTCTCATGGCCGGGAGTGTCGATAAGCAGGAGACCTGGTATCTTGATTTCAAACCTGAACTGTTCAAGGGCTCTTCCATAAGTTTCTTTGATAGCTTCTGTGGGTATGAGGCTTGCGCCGATCCACTGTGTTATCTGCCCCGGTTCTCTCTTTGCTACAGAGGTTCCCCTGATCTTGTCAAGTAGCGTCGTTTTGCCGTGGTCTACTTGGCCCGTTGATTCTATGTCATTGAATATGATACGTGTGACCTAGAACCACGACGATTGGTTGACGCATCGACAACGCTAAATTCTCCTCTGGGTTCCATTGGTTGCGCGCCCTCCTTAAGTATTATATGGAGCAAATCCTGCCCATGTCAGCCGGCCAGCGCGCTCCTTCTCAGGGACTAGTCGGCGAAAAGAGATATCGTGTCTCAGTAGGTTTGTTATAGCTTAACACTTCTCTGGTGTCGAAAAAGATTTTGATCTCACGCTCTGCGTTCTCTTGGCTATCTGCTGTATGCACAACGTTCTGTGTGGTGTTCAGTGCGAAGTCTGCTCTGATGGTTCCAGGGGTTGCTTCTTGTGGATTTGCCGCTCCGACTAACTTTCTGGCTGCGGCTATTGCATTAGGGCCCTCTACAACCATCACAACTACTGGGGCTGAGGTGATGTGTGAAAGAAGCTTGTGGAAGAACTCTTTTGTCCTATGCATTGAGTAGAGGTTTTCAGCTTGGGCTTTGGACATTTGGATAAGCTTTATTGAGGCTATGTTCAGACCTTTTCTTTCTATTCTTGACACGGTCTCTCCGATTAGCCCTCTCATTACCCCCTCAGGTTTGATGAGAACAAAAGTCCTCTCCATAAGAGGCTACCACTATTGTTTTCTTTGCTTGCGCACGTAGTGTTGGGTCCACTTGAGCTTTCTGGCGTCTCTTCCAAGCTTGAGTAAGCTTTTGTTGCACTTGGTTGAGCAAAAGTAGAGTATTACCCCATCATTTTTTACGTATGAAATTCCTGAGGCTGGGGGGAACTCATCTCCACAAAAGGAGCAT
>JAPKYM010000201.1 GCA_026394315.1 Candidatus Bathyarchaeota archaeon
AAAACATTGATCGACCAAGGAAAGATAGTGTCCGCTCGATAACCAACAATTATCGGCAAAGTACTGTAGAATCTCAATACTGGGCCAATTGCTTAGACGCTGAATCCGCAGTTGAAATCACTCGTTCTGCAGATGGAACAGTCTTTTAGTGATCGATCTCTTCGTCTGCAGAATGAGCAAACTAGACCGTTCCTTCTGACCAACGTACATGCCTCACAGAGAGCTCTGACTAGTTGGGGCCTTGCGATCCTCCCATTAACAAGCCCATCAGCCACTTTGTCAGTCAGAGCCTGAATTCCAGGAACACTCTCCAGCTCCAAGGCCTTACCTCTAACTCTCCCTACATACTTGCTTATTGCAGCCTGCGTGATCCCCAAGAGATTTGCAGTCTCCTGCTGCTTGAGGCTATAACTGTCAATGAGTTTCTTGGCCAGCATAGCTCTGAGGGCAGGAGCAACTGACTTTACCACGGCCTCGCAAGGAACAGACAAAGGAGATCCAATCAAAGGAGTCTGATGATGTAATATATATGACGTGCGTTGTTCTGGAGATGCCAGGAAGCGCAAGGCCACCGGTTTCCATAGGCTGATATCCGATGACAGACCCGAGAAGCAGAATAAGTATCAGAAAGAGCGATAACATTAAGGTTGAGAACAAGCCCAGATAGCAACCTTTGCGTAACTACAGGTACAGGAAGAAATGGATTCTGAGGTTGGCTTTTTCTTGAATGATGAAGTATTGCTTAAGCAAGCTCTTAGGACGCTAGAGATCCCAAAGGCAATAAGAGTCCAGCTCGTCAAGAGTAAGAGGGCACCTCCACACTCCACTATAGTGACAATCAAAGAAAGGGAAGATGACAAGTCAAGCTACGAGTACGTAATAGAGTATAGGAAAAGTCTGAATTCACATCTTCTCAGACATGAACTCTGTCATCTGAAGCTTCATCTTATGGGCTTGCCCATAGCCGAGGGTAAGGTGGCGAGCGCTGCTACGGATTTGAAGAATCAGGTCCTCAGCACGTTACACGAAGACTACTATGCAGAGCTTTTGATGCACCAGAAGTTCCCGCAGAGTTTCCACTCTGTGGCAATGAGAGGACTAGACGATGATAATCATGAAGTACATGTCCATGATGAACATGATGAAGGTCTTCTCGCATGGTTTCTTCAAAGATATGTGCTGAAGCTGACTGTCTTTGAAGCTCTAGGTTACAAGAAGGAGTCTGGAATAATTGCCAAAGCGATTGAGCATCTGAGAGAGGAATCACACTCAGAGCTTTACTCTTACCTTAACGCTATAGCTGACCTCCTCAGAACTCTGCCGCCCTTGGATATCTGCCTCAGGCAATTCACAGCTGATGAAAAGGATTCCATAAGAGAAATAATCAGAAAAATTGATGATGTTAGGGGCTCGTGAGTAGTCGAAAACTAACTATTCCTTCACAACGATGGCTTGTGTTGAGCACTGAATCTCGCATGCACGACAGACAATGCACGCATCATTGTTCACTGGTACAGCCTTAGGTTGATTATTGATGTTCTGGATCTCGAATACCGCAACTGGGCAAACGCTGACACAAGTACCGTCCCCATTACATTTGTTATTGTCGACTGTGACTTTAGGCATTCTCACACCTCACTGTTTTTCCACAACTCTCAACTGAAATCTCTTATATAGTTTCCCTAAATGGGCGGAGTCTATGATTCTCTAAGAGGTCTGTTTTTATCTATGATCTGCAATGTGAAAGTGCTCCGTCGATAACCTCCTTCCGGGAAGGATTCGACATGAAGGATTGAGGATATAGTGAAGGTACTCTCAAGCAGATCAGAAGAGTTGAAGCCATCAGCTTTTGCAGACTTCTTCGCCGAAGCCGTGGAAATGCAGCGCTCTGGTGAAGACGTCATACACCTACACGTGGGCGAACCTGATCAAGCGACCCCTAAGCACATCTTAGACGCGGCTAGATCGGCTATGGAGGAGGGTTTTACACATTACACCCCACCCGGTGGTTTCTTTGAACTCAGAGAAGCTATCTCGGAAAAACTCAAAAAGGATAACAAAATTGATGTCGATCCCTCTCGAGAAGTCTGCGTTCTCTCCGGAGGTTACAACGCACTCTACTCAGCGTTCCAAGTGCTTATCAGTCCTGGCGATGAAGTAATCGTTCCAGCACCTTGTCTGCCCCAATATTGGGGCCAGATAATCTTGGCTGGTGGGAAGGCTGTTTCCATCGGATTGACTGAGGATAACAATTTCAGACCAGACCTGGAAGAGCTAAAAAGCAAGGTCAATAGCAAGACCAAGCTGATTCTCCTCAACTCCCCTCAGAATCCGACCGGTTCAATCTTGACTCGAGAAGACATCAATGGAATCGCTGAGATCGTCGAGAACAACGATCTCCTTGTTATCACAGACGAAGTCTACGAGAAATTCATTTACAACAATCATCCACATATCAGCTTCGCCAGCGTATCTGGAATGAAAGAAAGAACACTTACCGTAAACTCCTTCTCCAAAACCTATGCGATGACTGGCTGGAGAGTAGGTTATGCTGCTGGAGACAGTGTGATCATTGATAAGATCCGTGGAATTTGTGAACATACCATTTGGTGTCCCAATTCAGTGGCTCAGAGAGCTGCAATAGCTGCCCTGAAAGGTCCTCAAGATTGCGTGCGAGAGATGGTCGAGGAATTCAGAAAGAGAAGAGACACGATAACGGTCGGCCTCAACGAGATCGACAGATTTTCCTGCAGTGAACCAAAAGGGGCCTTCTATGCTTTTCCGAGCATTGAGGACCTTGGATTGTCATCAATGGAGCTGGCGCAACTCTTTCTAAGAAAGGCCAAAGTCGCGGTTATTCCAGGAATCGCTTTTGGACCGCAGGGTGAAGGTAACCTAAGATTCTCCTTTGCAAACTCCAGAGAGAACATTAGTCGTGCACTAGAACGGATAGAGAAAGCGGTACGAGAGATTCCTTAAGGAAGGGCCATTCTAAACGGAAGCATGCAGTTCTTTCCTCATTTGACTAAATATCTCTCTATCTGCAAAGAGGTCAACGCACGTAAACGCCATCGCTTTTGCCGCCAGTATCAGTGCTCGGTCTCCACTTTCGGAGATTGCCGCTTTAGCAAACTCGTGGGAGTGAATAGCCAAGTTTCTGGGTCCCACAGCAACCAGCGGATGAATGGTTGGGATGATCTGGCTGACATTTCCTATGTCCGAGGATCCTAAATGCTCATGTTTCTCCATCTGATCAACGGTCTCGCCTAGCTCGCCAAGATTCTTTTCGAAGATCCTGCAGAGTACGCTGTTGGTCAGCATGTTTGCTAGACTGTATGGACTAGGCCTGAAGTCCAATGTTGCACCTGTAGCAAGGGCGGAACCTTCAGCACATCCCTTAACTCTCTTGAGAACCTCGTCCAAGTACTTCTTGTCTGAGGCTCTAAGATAGAAGAGGGCTGAGGCCTTCTCAGGCACGATGTTGGGTGCTTCCCCGCCTTCAGTTACGATGCCGTGAATCCTGACATCACTACGTATATGTTGTCTCAGAGCATTTATTGCGTTGAAGGTCAGTATGACCGCGTCCAGAGCGTTGATGCCTTTTTCTGGGGCGGCTGCAGCGTGAGCCGGCTTGCCTTTGAAGGCTATCCTGAGAGGAGTCAATGCAAGGAATTCCGGGGTCAAAGTTGTCTTGACGTAGGGATGGATCATCATTGCAGCGTCAATATCGTTGAAGCACCCCGCTTCAACCATCTTCACCTTGCCTCTGACTTGAGATTCGGGTTCAATCAGTCCTTTGCCTTCTGCGGTGGAGCCCTCCTCGTTCGGTGTGCCAAAGACGACTAGCCTTCCACGAGTCTCCTCAAGAAACTCAGCCAGCCCCAATGCCGCCCCCACTGCGCTTGCAGCTATTATGTTGTGACCGCAGGCGTGGCCGAGCGCTGCTAGGGCATCATATTCGGCGATAAGTCCAATTGCAGGTTCTCCAGTCTTGCCTTTTGAGGCTTTGAAGGCTGTTGGAAGGCCTGCCACACCCATTTCGACGGAGAAACCGTGTCTTCTCAGTTCAGTACTCAACAGCTCAGAGGCCTTAAATTCTGAGAGTCCGAGCTCTGGGTTCTCGAATATGAAGTGGCTGATCTGCAGGATCTTTGGCTTCAGCACTTCTATTCTTTCGCTGACAAGTCTCTTTGTCAAAGCGACATCCCAAGATGGCATCAAACAATCCTCCAAGGATAGACTGTAGATTAGATAAAGAGCTGTGGATGTTAAGGTTGCTTCGGTATTCGACCCAGCCTGGGTTCAGAAGCCCTATCAGATACAAAATTCCTATGAAGTAAAAGCCGATCCTAAGATTCTGAAATACCAATGAGATTCCTGCAGCGCGCAAAGGGTTAATCTCTCCCATCTTGGATAAACGCTCTAGCGCGCGCTTATTACATTGAACTAGCAAGAAAGCCCACCCCTTCAGGGGTGGGATGAATTGCGACCAGAGTGAGACGTTTGGGGCTTAAATGTCTGGCGCCTCAATAATAATGCTGGTAGTTTCATGCGGAGAACCAACACCTTCATCCCTAATCCAACAGTTGAGCAAGAGAGGATACTGAGGGATAAAGCTACCAACTGTGCCAAACTTTGGAATGAGGCAACCTACCGCAAAAGACAGGCATACATGAACTATCAATCCATAGACTGGGGATGCAAAGATCTCTACCAGAAATATTCACCATTGATTGATTCATCAACAACTCAACAGATCATCAGGAAGAGCAACGAATCATGGAGGAGCTTCTTCGCATTAAAGCAGCTGGAGCGAGAAGGCAGACTGCCACTAAATATTGAGAAGGTGTGTATGCCTGGATACTGGAAGAGAAATGGAAAATACAGGCTGATGATGGTTCTGAGGAACGACTGCTATAATGTTAAG
>JAPKYM010000297.1 GCA_026394315.1 Candidatus Bathyarchaeota archaeon
TGGAGAGCCTCATCCTCCATCGAGTACATCGAGTATATCCCGACTATTCGAGGACGCAAACTCCCAATCTTTTCCACGATGCCTCTGCGATCTTGAAAGGTGCAGTCCAAGACCTTGACTGTAAGACCTTCGCGTCGGAGAACTGAGGCTATGTAACCTATCCCGAGGGGTGCAAACCGGAATGGTGACCTATCAAACCTCGGCTTGAAGAATGGATAGACGAGAAGAACGTCCAGCAACAACATCACTAGATGATCTCGACTTCGTATTCAAATTGCTTTACACCAGGCGGAACCAGATAGCAGAATCCTGCCCAATCCAACCGAGGTCTCAGAAGTTCTCTACCCCCGAACAACCTCGTTTCAGGAATACTTCGGACACAAAAAGTTACGTCATCATCCTGATTGGTCAGGCAAGCCTTTGCAGACGATATCTCCTTCCACGCACCCATACCATCCCCTCGAATCTTGGAGAACTCATCCCGGTAAAGATCAAAGGCAGCCGATTGCTCAGTGAAGATCAAGAGATTCCTATGCTGCCTATCAGCAAGACTGGCAGTGTCAACTCTTACCATCAGTCTATTACCTGATAGCCGGTAGTTTATGTCCACCGACCCTTTTGATTGGACTCCCTGATAGGACAACTTGAATCCTAGGATTGAGGTGAGCCTTATCAGATACGACAAGAATTTTCGGTACCGTTCGTGCTTCCGGTACTTTTCAACTAACCTTCGTTCTACAGCTAGGTAAAGCCCATTGTCTACTGGAAACTTATCTCTCCAAGTCTTCCTTTGAAAAGCATTAATCGAGTAAGACTTCACAAGTTCCCCGCTTCTTTCCTGAACCTTGGCATAGGTCGAGAAGAACACCCCCTCTGGATAGTCTAATGCGGGGGCTCCGAATCCCATACCTTCGCCGCATACCGACCGATTTCCAATGAGCAATAGCAATCCTTTCTGAAGCGGAGAGGAATCCCCGAGACCGTCCTCGGTTATCTCTGAAAGCGAAAGCGAGATCTTATCGTTAAGCCTTAGAATATGGGAGTTATGAGTACTCACTCTTTGGCATCAACCAGAAATGTTTCCGTAAGGATCTTTGAACATGGCTATTGTTCCACCTGCTTTCTTTGTGGGCTCCTGTGTGAACTCAACTCCCTTCCTCTTCAATTCACGGCATATCTCTTCCAAGTCGTCGGCCAAGAGCAGAATCCCTGTATTTCCTGGTTCTAGAGGTTCAATCTCACATAGATGGAATTCGGACGGCCAACCCTTCGGTGCAACAGTCACCCAGTGACCGTCACTTGATCGTACCTCAAACCCAAGCTTCTCAGTATACCAAAAGGTTGCTTCCTTAACATTGGATACAATAACAGGAATACTCCGGATCTCTTCTATCATAACACAGACCTCGACAGGTTCTACCATTCTATAGATGGTTAGCAGTCTATGAATTGTTTTTGTCTCGCAAAAAAGTCTCCAACAACGTGATTGACTAGGACCTTGTTTAATTACCTAGAATCATTTTAAAGCTACATTTAATAGCGTAGGGAATTTCATAGATACAAACAGGTGTATAACTATGGTTAAGTTGCCTCATATTGGACATGAGAAGCACTTGTGCAAGATCTGGACAGACACATATGATGTAGACGCGGTAAGAGGCCTCGTCAAAAATGCAAAGTTCATATGCAAAGTCTGTGGCAGAGTAGCAGCAAGTCAAGATAACCTCTGTGATCCAACACCGCTCTAAGCACATATGTCGTCTAATTCTTTTAACCCATTTTTTTGTTAATTTAGAACCCTGCTTCGATCGTCAACCAGTGGTGCGCGCGCTAGCCCATGACTATGAGACACTAAAGAAATGGGCTCTCGGCCAAGAGATCCCGATCTTAGCCGAGAAGACTCGGGCAAGAGCAATAGATCTCGCAGACCTGAAAGGCTGAACCTTCACAATAACGAACATCGGATTCATCGAAGGATTCCATGCAACACCAATAATCAACTATCCCGAGACCGCAATTCTGGCTACAGGCCGAATCCATGACAAACCCATTGTACGAAATGGAAAGGCCGTCATAAGGAAGATTATTGCCACTATCACTATGTTTCGATCACAGAGTCATCGATGGGCGATGAGTGCAAGGTTCATGAATGAGCTCAAAAAGTACCTCGAAGATCCGGATCTTCTGCTTCTGGAAGAAGAGTAAAAAACTCAATTCCACGGAACTAAAGGAGTGCCTGCTTAGCTTTAACTATGCTCGTCGCAACCTCTTGAGCTTTCAACGCATCCTCTCCAGTGATCATTGGAGTCTTCTTCTGCCTAAGTGATTCCACGAAGTGTTCATCTTCCTGATAGTGCCCCCAGACTCTTGGCCCTCTCTTCCTGAAGACCCACTCCTGCTTGTCCGGCTCCGCACCGTAAAGGGTCAGAACGTCATTTCCAGTCGCCGTCAGACTGTTGATGTTGCTGCCTAAGATCTCCAGCCTGCTTGTGCTCATTAACGGTCTTACAAGCCCACTGAACTGAAGAGTTGCCACGGCACCACTAGAGAACTTTAGAACTGCCAGAGAATTGTAACCCTTCGTGCCACCCAACTCACTCAGCACAACATCCCTTGAGACAGAATGAACCTCTACAACATCAGCGCCAAACAGCCACCGCAACAGATCAATCGCCCACACTGACAATGTGAACCCCGGCCCTCCTCCACTCTTTGCCTGATCCCAGGCCCAAGAGTTCGGCGGCCATTGCTGAGCCAGAACTTCTGCTGCGATGAACTCCCTGTAGAAGGCTACAGCAGGGGTGCCGAGTGAGCCTTTCTCTACCAGCTCCTTTGCTTTGACATAGTTCGGTGTGAATCTGAAGTTCAGACTCGGCATCAAGACCACTCCTGCCCTCTTAGCCGCCTCAACGATCTCTCTAGCGTCACTGAGGGTTGGGGCAAGAGGCATTTCACATAGGACATGTTTTCCAGCCTTCACCGCATCTAATGCGATCTGGCGGTGAAGAAAAGTCGGAACGGATATGACTACGGCATCGACATCCGGATCTGCTAATAGGTCTTTATGGCTTGGATATGCAGCACTCAGCTTGAACTTCTCAGCTGCTTTCTTCGCGCGTGGCAGGTCTACGTCGGCTACAGCTATCAGCTTGGCTCCTGGAATTGAATTGAAAGCAGGCAGATGGGCCTTCTCGCCAACGAATCCCAGCCCCACAAGACCTATTCCAACTTCAGATTCAGTCAACCCTCATCCAGTCATAGCGGCGAGACCCATGTATAAAAGCCTGAAGACCCAAGCTTGGAATATTCGGAAACGAAAAAGGCTCAAATATTCCACTACTGCCTCTAAGTGGGTAGGTAGGTAGTAACGGCCAATGGTTGAGCTCGCCTGCCAGCACTGCAACTACAAGTGGGACTACCAAGGAGAGAACGAATACTATGCTACCTGCCCAAGATGCCGCTACAAAGTCAGAATACCAGAAGATAAAGTACCCAGAGTTGGACGCAAGAAATTGAGCCTAGAAAGCAAGAAGAAAACTCTTACAGAAAAGAGACCGGTAAAACTACGCGGAATCGCTGCAATAGTAAACAAAGTGGTTCAAGAGGCTCAGTACGACAAAGGAATGCTTATTCAAATCCTGCTAAAACTTCAGAGAAGCTTCGGTTGGCTCCCTAAAGAGATGCTGACTGAGATAAGCAAACAGCTAGAGATACCCCTGAGTCAAGTCTACCAAGTGGCAACATTCTACAAGGCCTTCTCCCTCGCCCCTCGAGGTAGACACCTCATCAGAGTCTGTATGGGAACCTCCTGCAAAGTCCGCGGTTCACATACAATTCTTGAAAGAGTCCAAAATCACCTAAGCATAGACAAAGACGGAACCACCCTCGACGGCAAATTCAGCCTCGAGACAGTAAACTGCGTTGGTTGTTGTGCCCTCGGCCCAGTCATGACTGTGGATGATGATTACCATGGAAACCTGAAGCTGCCCGATGTGGACAGGATCCTTTCCAAGTATCGGTAGGTCAAAGAACTTGGAAAAGATCAAACGCTTAAGCTCACGTAAAGACTTGGAAAAACTACGCCAAGAAATCAAGAATAACAGGGATCCGCGCCAACGCATAGTGTCAGTTAGCGTCAGCACATGCTGCGTTGCACTCGGAGCCCTAAAGGTCGTTGAAGCCTTCAAGACCGAACTGGAGAAGCAGGGCCTGAAGGACAAAGTTCGACTAAAAGATACAGGTTGCTCAGGCTTCTGTGAACAGGGACCAGCAGTAACCATCTACCCAGAAGAGATTTTCTACTTCAAAGTCAAGCCCGAAGACGTCCCAGAGATAGTCACCAAGACTATCAAAGGAAAACAGATTTTGGAGAAGTTCCTTTACAGGGATCCAGCCACAGGCAAGAGATCCCGGAAGCTTCAAGATATACCATCCTACAAGCACCAGCTCCGACTCCTCACCGAGAACAGTGGCAAGATAGACCCAAGAAACATCGAGGACTATATCGCAGTGGACGGATACAGCGCGCTCGAGAAGACTCTCTTCGAGATGAGCCCAGACCAAGTCGTCAAGGAGGTTAAGAAGGCTAATCTGCGCGGACGAGGTGGTGGCGGATTCCCAACCTGGATCAAATGGGAGACCACCAGAAACGCCGAGGACGAAATCAAATACGTCATCGTCAACTGTGATGAGGGAGATCCAGGCGCCATCATGGACAGATCTCTAATGGAGGACAACCCACACAGCGTCCTCGAAGGCCTGATAATAGGAGCCTGCAGGAGCCTTCGTCTCAGGCGAGTCCAGCGCTCTTATGACAGCTATCGAAGGAAAAATCGGAGAACCCCGGCCTAAATACGTTCACACAGCGGTCAAAGGCCTCTGGGGTAAGCCCAGCTGCCTCAACAATGTCAAGACATGGGCAACTGTTCCACTAATAGTCCTCAAAGGAGCTGAATGGTTCAAGAGTATAGGAACCGAGGGCAGCAGTGGAACCGCGATCTTCTCACTCGTTGGCAAGGTCAACAGCACAGGCCTTGTAGAGGTACCTATGGGAACAACCCTTGGAGACCTCATCTTCAAAATTGGCGGCGGAATTAGAGGAGGAAAACGATTCAAAGCCGTCCAAACCGGCGGCCCCTCAGGAGGCTTCATCCCTGAAAAGCACTTGGATCTCCCCGTGGACTTTGACGAGTTGAACAAAGTCGGATCCATGATGGGATCTGGTGGCATGGTGGTTATGGATGAAGATACCTGTATGGTCGATGCAGCCAGATACTTTGTAGATTTCTTGCTTGAGGAGTCTTGCGGGAAGTGTATTCCCTGCCGAGAAGGGCTCCAAGTCCTCTCCAACACCATCAAGGATATCTGCGAAGGAAAAGGCAAGGACGAGGACACGCTCGGGATTCAAGACATAGTCACAACAATGGAGGAGGCATCCCTCTGTGCATTAGGAAAGACAGCCGCCAACC
>JAPKYM010000344.1 GCA_026394315.1 Candidatus Bathyarchaeota archaeon
CCACATCACTGACCTGAGCGGAGCGGAGACCGTCTCATTCAGTTCAGGAGGCAGGCACGTCAAGGCTGCTAGGCTTCAAGGATCCCCCTACGCTGCTATGCGTGCAGCTGCGGTTGCAGCTCAAGAGGCAAAAGATCGAGGAATCTCGTCAATCCACATCCGAGTGAGGGCCCCTGGAGGCCACGGTGCAAGGACCCCTGGACCGGGTGCACAAGCTGCGATAAGAAGTCTGGCGCGTGCAGGTTTCAGGATTGGCAGAATTGAGGATGTAACGCCGGTGCCCCATGATGGTACACGCCGACCTGGTGGAAGGCGCGGCCGCAGAGTCTAGGCATTACTGGATCTGCGCTCTTCCGGGCAACCATTCTAGGATTTTGAAATTCCTAAGAATCTGTCAGTACCCGTCGGTGATTTCTCACAGGCACCATTGAAGCTGGAAACGTTTCTTCTGGAAATGCAGAACAGTGCTTGACGAAGGTCACACGCGCGACGTTTTCGTTCGAGATTTCGTCGCAAAAGTGCTTTCGATTCTTTTGTCAGGATAATGGATACTGTGTCTCTCTTGTGGCGTGCTTGGCGATGAGATTCTTGAAGGACCGTTTTCTCAAACTATGAAAATATATTCTTCCGGAAGTTGGCCCAACTCTCCATACTCTGAATCATAAGCGAATATCCCAAACTGATTCGACACTGTGTCCACAATCATTGCGATAGTCTGGTTTGAGAATTGCTGAAGCTTTGAGTGGGTTTCGATGTCTATTGGGGACATGAATATGCCGCTTCCAAGATGGGAATGATACCAGCCGACAATTCTCCCGTTGATCCTGCCGTTGATTATGTCATCAGCAACTTCAGCCAGGATCTCCGGCGAAAGAATTGAAATTGACCTGGTCGCGCTAGAAGTCCCGCTTATTGCATCATTTATGATTAACTGGCCGTTATCCAGTTCCCCTATCAGCAAACCTATTTGCTCGTGAGGGACATTCATTTCGGCTCTAATCTTCTGAAGAAGACTATTGCTTATGACGACAGGTATCAAAACTCGACCTCCCATGCAAAATTCTCATGCTGACTGGTTTTATGTGACCTACTCACACATGGTTGAAGAAATAAGTTTCGTTTCCCTTTTCAATAGGTTGAAGATCTTTCTAGTCTGAGAGTCATGAATTTTCCTCCCAGCTGACTCGATGAATTCCATAAGTTTTTTGGCGTCATATTCTTGCCAAGAGTATTCTAGGGCCTGTATTGCCATCTCTAGTTTGTCAGAGCTCTTGACAAGCCTTGCTTCCCTGGACTTCAGAGACTGGGCTTCTCTCCATATCCTAGTGTATTCTTCTCTGAGCAATTTTGGAAGAGATGAAAGTATTTGTTGCAAAGCTCTCTCTTCTTGGTGTTTGCTTTTGGCAAAGCCCCGAGCCTTCTTCTGGGCTGGTGTGAGATCTCCTACGACAGTCTCTGCCAGATCATCAAGAAGGGTCATCTTCAGGACTCTTTCCGTATTGAGGCCTGCGAGATCGCTGAGCGCCATGGCGATAACTGCTGTTCTGTACATGTGCTCAGCTACTGATTCAGGTGATTTGACCCCGACTTTTTCTTTCCATCCTGTTCGAATCAGTCTCTTTGCTTTGCCGACGTCATGAGCATACTTTAGAATTGCTTCCTCAAGGTTGTTTTGTTTCATAGATCTCCAACTCGTTCAGTGTAGGATATATTCGATAGCAGGTATTTCGCCGTAGGAATGTTGTATTAGTTCTACGCCGATCTGTATCGCAGTATTGCGGCAATTCCCCCAAAAGACTCCTTGAGCATAACCCCCTCGTCGGTCTCCGTTGAGATTACCTCCACTTGCGCTCCTGCTCTTTCCGCCTCATCCACAAGTTCATCCAGTAGGTCTTTGCTCTCTTCAACTGTTAGGGTTTGATTGATGCACTTAGGACATTGTGTCTGAGATATCTCCTTCTCTAGTTTTGCCAGATCTCTTGGTTCAAGAAGTCTGTCATCCCTGTAGTCGCAGTTTTTACATCTGATTTTTAAATGAATAATGTTCAGTTTCTCAGTGAGAAGTAGCGTGTCTACAAGTCCAGCTCGCAATTGACGACGAACTTCGTTTTCACCATACGATCCCATATTGGTGTCATGACCTATCTCATATAGGAATCTCTGGACCAGTTTCTTCTCTTCCGCGTAGCGTACGCCTCGAAGGATTTCTCCACTCTTCTCAACAATCTCTTTCACTCCGCTGCTACCGGTGTATGAGGTATCAAGGGTGGCAATGACCTTCTGTTTGAGCATGTAATTTAGGTATTCACCTTCAGCAAAATCGTATTTTGTTGGTCCTGGTCCACCTATTATGATTCCCTTGAGATCTGGAATTTGGGTGAGAATCTTTGTTGCATGACCCCCAACTCGCTTGAAATAGTCGTTGATCGCAGATTCCCTTAGTCTCTCAAACCTGCGAGCTGATTGGCCACCGGCGCGGTGTTTTCCTGGAACGCCGGAAGTCAGCTCCTTTACCACATTCATTCTTCTTCCTTGGAGTGTAGCGATGGTAGTATCGCTTATGTCGATTACTATTATGCCATAGACCTCTTTCTCGTGCAAGATCTCCATAAGAGGTTCAATATGGAATCGATTGTCGCAACGGTAGAAGTAGACGTTTATGGGCTTCGGTGGAACTAGAACATATGTTTCCATGCGTTCTGATCCGAGTCCATTCTGCGGGATGGCTCCGCAGAATATCACAAGCCCTGTCGGTGGAGGTTTCTTGAAGAGTTTCAGTCTTTGTATCACTCTTTCGATGGCGTCCTGAACGTTCTTCCTGGTGGTTCTGGATTTGATGTTTGAAGCTGTTCCATGCTCTTCTCTGAGATTTGCCGTAACCTCGTGTATCTGCCTCTCCGGCGGCACGTAGAGGGATATGAGTTCTGTTCCTCGACCTTCCTTAGAGGCAAGGGTCTCAATCGTCCTTCTAAGTCTATGACGCGAGACCGACTCGGATGATTCCACTACTTTTTTCTCCTGTCAAGCCTAAACAGAGGCGCGTTTTATATTAATCGATCCGTTTTCGTAACGTTTTGTATTCCGGTTTCCGACACTTGCTTTGTGTGTTTGTTTCGCCTTAGCGCGCGTTATCAAGGGTTAACCCACAATACTACACTACCAAACACACTCCCCCCAGACAGGGCTATTTGACAGCATTTGATAGAAAATAGGGGGGGTCAAGTGCAAGCGCGCGGAATTCT
Source organism: Candidatus Bathyarchaeota archaeon (assembly GCA_026394315.1). Taxonomy (GTDB): domain Archaea; phylum Thermoproteota; class Bathyarchaeia; order 40CM-2-53-6; family RBG-13-38-9; genus JAPKYM01. The sequence goes on from JAPKYM010000344.1 coordinate 3,243, forward strand.
TAAATCAAGAGATCTCAGGGCAGACTAGCACGCCCGATTGTGGGATGGAGGACATAGGAAGGGTATAGAGTTTGGCGTTTCCAGAGAATCTGAGATACTGCCCCATATGCAAGGAAATGGTTATGCCCCGATTAGCCCCGAAGACTGGTGGACAAATATCCCATGAACTTGTTGGCTTATCTTCTGTGAGACCGCGATGCCCACAATGTGGCTATGAATTTCAGTGAAGAAGTGCTTGCTAAGGTGTTTTGATTCTTAGTGGGCGCTATATTTCAGATTCCTTTGAGGGCTAGGACTTCTTTGGCGGGTTTTCTGTCTTTGTTAGTGCGCGCCTATACACTTTCGTGATGGGCACGGTGTGAAGTTTGGCTCAAGCTTGACTCCATTACGATTGACACATCAGCCAGAGATAAAGCAAGCTGGCTTGAGCTTCTCACCTTAGTCTCCAAACACAGAGAATCCAGTTCAATTCCAGATGCTCTCACCAAGCTGGCTTGAGCTTCTCACCTTAGTCTCCAAACACAGAGAATCCAGTTCAATTCCAGATGCTCTCACCAACTATGGCGACGACGGTATCCCTTTGTGAGAAGACGCTCAGTTCAATTCCATCGTGCAAACTGTTAATAATATCGAATTGAGATAATTTGTTTTGTATTTTTCTTGATATAAGTCAAATGGGAGGTGAGTATTCTATGAAAAGTGGTCCAATAGCAGGAGGTATTGCAGGGCTAGTGGCTGCCATAGCGGGCATTATTTTCTATATGATAGGCGGGATGATAGGGGTGCTTCCGCAGACGCCAGCAAATGTATCGACAATTGCAATTAACATCGTGGTCACGATAGTCTTCGGCATCATATTCAGTATGATATACACAAAGTTCTATGACAATGTTATAGCAGCTGGCACCTATGTCTATAATATGGGGGCACCGACGATCTCTGCGTCTTTGATGTTCGTTGGATTCTTTATGTGGGTCACATATGGTCCTGTACTTGCAACTCTCTACAAGAAATAGTCTATCACCTGCAATCTAAGGGAAAACACACTAACCCCTCTTTCATTTTCTTGTCTTTTCGGCAAGCGCGCGCTCGATCCGTTTTCGTAACGTTTTGTATTCCGGTTTCAGACACTTGGTTTGCGTGTTTGTTTCGCCTTAGCGCGCGTTATCAAGGGTTAACCCACAACACTACCTACAAGCCCCCAATATCGGATACCCCCAAAACAACCCTAACCGATACAATATGAGAGAATATGATAGGAAAGAGGGGGGGGTCTAGGCTATGAGAGGGCAGAGTTCACAGCAGGAGATTCAGGCTGGGCGTGCACTCGTGGAGCCTCTAGCGCGCGCCCCTTATGATCAAGCGGCGAAAGCTAAGCAGAGAGTCTGAGGCTTGATGTAATTCTATTCTTTGAGCTTCTCCGGCGTGAATTCTCCTCTGATTAGGTCGGGTCTAACGGGTGAGAAGACCTCTATGGCAATGTAATCCTCTTTACTAGTATTCTTTAATGAGTGCGGCACATTTGGCGGTATGAGGAGGGCGTAATCCTTCCTGACTAACACCGTCCTGTCACCTATTCTGTATGTGCCCTCTCCCTGAAGGCAGTATACCATCTGTTCATGAGGATGTTTGTGTTCTGGGATCTCCGGACCCGGATGAGCTATAGAATAAAGCATGGTAATTCTCTCACCACTCCCGACTACACGAACATCGCAATTGGGGTGGGTCTGCCAGAAACTGATTTTTGAAGTGTCTATTGCCGACATTTAGGGCGCCTCCGCATAAGTATGGACGAGCGCTTAAAGCCTTTGAGAATCGAATGCACACTGCCCCTCAGTCCTAGCGCGCTATCAGCGAGAATAGAACAAGACTGGATGAGAAGACAAGAAAGATACTCTCAAGCGCACGCGGTGAGCGTCGTCGTCGCCCCCTTTGGTGAGCACCACCACCAATAATAAGGCTCGCTGCGCTCACCAAATCGCTCTCGCCTAGTTCTATATACAAGTGAGTTACAAGAATAGTCAACGGCGAAGAGCCAGGGAGGTGAAATGTTTTGGAAACTACATACTCTGTCAGCCAGACCGGTGCCATAGCCACTGTACTCGCCACCTCACTTTGGGCGCTTACAGCTCTCGGAACAGCGATTATGGTAGGCAGACAAACAGCGACTTCCTTGACAGTCTTCGCAATACTGACCGCCATCTCTTGGATACTGGTTCCGCTGTACGCTAAGCGAGTCAAACGGGCCTACATTGTGGGAATAATCGTCATCATTATCGCTTTGGTTGGACTCCTAGCTATGCCTGGTACACCGCCATGGTATGCGTTCACCGCTCCCGTATACAACTTCTCGTTCGTCGCATTCTACCTGGTCATGTTAGCTGGCATATACTTCAGCTACAAATCATACAAAGAACTCAAAACATCTTAGACTTAACTAGGTCTTAACTTACCCATTTTTTGAAGCTTATCCTCCGGCGAACGAAGCGAGCCCATAATTAATGTAGTCGTCGCTCACCAAGGGATAACACTCACAAAATCTTAAGTACGACATGGAGCGTAACAACGAAGCGTTAGGTTTTGGCGCACGCGTTTCGTAGAGGATTGGGAGATTCCTTTGAGCATAGCTTTGTCAAAGACTCTTAGGCTCACTGTCTTCATCGTGTTGGAACCCTGCTGTGGAGTTACCCTATTGATGTTGCAGATAAGGTCTCGATATCTGGTGACGGCGCAACTCTAGCAGTGGGGACAGGGACAGTTAATACAGGTTATCTCCTCAGCACAGGCTACTCGTCAGCACCCAGACCTGTCGGTGGAGTCGTAACACCAACCAACAAGCTTGACATAGTGGCACCATTCGCAGCACTAGCAGGACTAATCGTGGCAGTATCAGCAGTTGTAGTGGTTAAGAAACGAAGAGACTAACCTCTACCTCTTGCTCTTCTTGGGGTTTTCTGATTTAATCATTTCTTCCATCTTTCTTTCGTCTTCATCCATTTTCTCTAGCATCCGCCAATAGGAAACGCAGGAGTCTTCAATCCAATCCTTAAGATCATCCCCCATGTCCGATTTCCTTAGAAAGGTCATCTTATCTCGGAGATCCAGAGCACCGAAACTTGGCTTACGCTCAAAACCATAACGCTTCCTGAAATCGTTGGCAGCCAATTTGAGAAACGCCTCATCGTAAGCATCAGAAATCACTGGCTCGGCTCTTTCGTACTCATAGT
>JAPKYM010000271.1 GCA_026394315.1 Candidatus Bathyarchaeota archaeon
ATTGCCCCCACTACAAAAGTCGAATACACTGCCTCCGGAGTAAGTCCAAATATCATGTAGAGTCCGGCTGGAATAAACAAGAACACTCGCGTCAAGGCATCCGTCGCAGTACCTACAAAAGAAAGAAGAACTAGAGACACAGGTAGACGCTTAAGATTCTGCTCAAACAGGTTTCCAATCATCTTCGCAACGGGGTAAACGAGTACAAAAGCTAGTAGGATATCCAAGATCGTCCAGAAGGGAAGCCACCTTCCAAACGGATGAACAAGATAAGCTGCCAACATAACTGCGTAAATCACGAAAACCGGTTTCCATCTTCCCCTAGCTAAGAAGCCGCAAGCCATTACTCCTAAAGGCTCAGCTACAATTCCAAAAATCCAAAAGTCAGTGGGCTTAATCGTTCTAGCGATGATACTACCTAATAAGGCCGCGAGAAAACCTACATACGGACCCAGTATGATGCCCTCAATCGGCTCCAAGTATATAGCCCAGTTGCGCCACAAACCAAAGGATAGAAAATATAGGGTTACTTGGAACGCCGCAAACGTCGAGATCAACCCGAGCTTCAAAGTTCTTTGCATAAACAGGTCACTAAAGTCAAATGATGTTCGCTTTAGAATTCTTAGCTCGTCAAATAAAGTGCTTCTGTTTAGCGCTTAGACATATTATGACGCTACGCGCGCTAGCAAAAATCCTATTTGTTAGTATCGTCTAATGATCCTTTAATTAAGGTCCAAAATATGCCGAGATATGATGGAGTTTTGGGAGAAAGGACATATTGATCAGATACTCACCATTCTTGGTGCTTGCTCTAGTCGGATTGGCCGTGTCTGTTTTAGTGGTGCCGCAGACCTATGCTGCTCTGTTAACAGTTACAATATCAACAAACAAAGCAGTATATGGCCCAGGAGAAGACGTTCACATAACGATTTTCGTAAGGAAAGGTGCTATGCATATCGGTGGGGCAACTGTATCTGTGGGCTTCGTAGGCCCCGAAGGCCCTGCAATCGCCTTTCAAGCCTCTCCAACACTAGTTCTGGGGCAGTATGAATATACTTATCATCTTTCCGGCTCTGGTGGAGGGGTGTGGCAGCTTTCTGCCCACGCCACAAAGGGTGTGGACTCAGGCTCTGCTCAAACTAGTTTTACTGTGACAGGCCCCTCGCCGAAGAAGACTGTTGATTGGCGTATATATGACCCCTCACTTACGCCTACTACCCCAACAACCTCTAGTCCTGTACAACTTAATGTCAACCTTAGAATTATTGCAACACTTTCTGCAGGACCATACCCCGTGGATATTACTTGCACTGTTGATGGCATCCCAGTTGGCGGCGGCACCCTGACAGTGTCAGGAATGTCACCTCAATACGTCTCTATAGATCCCAGAACATACTCTGCTGGAATACATACCGCAACCTGGGTTGTAGATCCAAGTTCTGATTATAACGATCCTGACGTGGGAAACAATCAGGTAACCTTCCAATTCACAGTCATTCCCCCTGCTCCAGCATTCGATTTTTCATTAACTGCCTCAACTTCAAGCCAAACAGTGAAAGCAGGAGAGACTGCCACATTTACGGTGACTGTGAACTTGGTGAGTGGCTCACCTTCAAGCACAACCCTGTCTGTGACGGGTCAACCGTCAGGAGCTGAGCCCTTCTTCAGTCCCGCTCAGGGGGCTCCTTCTTACTCATCGATTCTAAGAATAACCACGACTCCAGATACCGCCACAGGGACATATGCATTGACTCTAACGGGGTCTAGTGGTGCCCTATCAAGAACCACAATTGTGACGCTGATCATACAGAGCGCAGTAGAATCCGACTTTGAATTATCGGTTACTCCGGCCTCTCAGACCGTCACACCTTCACAATCAACCAACTACTTGGTGTCCATGACTAAGAATGGGGATTTCAAATCCGTCATAGGATTGACGGTTTCAGGTTACCCTTCTGGAGTTCAACCCTCATTCAATCCATCCAGTGGAATGCCCGACTACGTTTCTACCTTAACCCTGACGGCAGGTCAAACATCACCCGCTGGAACCTATGTATTGACCATCTATGCGTCAGGAGGGGGAAAAACCAAATCAACAGTAATCACCCTTGCAATTCAAGCGAACACCCAGCCGACACAAATCACGACCACGCAGACTCCTGCGCCAGGGGGCGGTTCAATTATAGGGATGATGACCGAGCAACCCTACCTCATTATCATAATAGTTCTTTTGCTGATTATTGCAGCTTTGGTTATTAGGGGTGGCAGAAAGAAAACAATAGTCTGAGCACACCGAAGGGGAAAGCTCAGGATTTCATGTCGATTGAGTCAAGCGCACGCTAGGCATCCTTAGTTTTTCCTTAGCAATACCCTTGGTTTAACTAGTGCGCGCTAAAAAAGGAAAATAAGGATTGAGTCTCGTGATCTACGTAATCGTAGACCATTTTGCCATTGGATATCGTAGTGGCGCCTTCGCAACCTTCTCTGGATAGATGCAGACTGGTTTTCCATCCTGCCATTGGAGCACCGACATCTTGTGGCCGGTCTGCCAGCCCGTTACTGGATCAAATCCGATGTCCCCGTAGAAGCCGGTGAATTTCACGTTGCCTACAACTTGTCTTACTGCATCAGAATCCAATGGTTTGGTACATTTCTCCATAGCTGCTTGCAGGATAAGGCCTTGTGTGAAACCTGTACCTGCAGAGTACACAGGCATAGCATTATAGTCTTTCTTGTATGTTGAGACGAACCAGTCTTCCGTCGGCCCGTAATCGGACGGGTAATTCTCTCCTACAACCCACTGGGTTATCGAGACTACGTTTTCGGCATATTTGGGGCCCAGACCGTCATAGAATTGCTTGTACACCCCATATGTGCCAGGATAGAAAAGTTTCAGATCTATCCCGAGCTCCCGAACATTCTTTGCGGCCAATGGTGATTTGAGGCCGGCTTCAAACAGAAGTATTGATGGGTTGGCGTCTTTGACCTTTGTGAGTATCGGCGTGAAATCCTGTGCGTCAAAAGAGACCCTGTCATAGAAGACTATGTTCAGTTCAGGCTGCTTCTTTGCCCACTGATATCCCCATCCTCCAGCTATGTTCCCAAATGCATCGTCGGTGTGGACTATCGCTATGTTTTTTGCATCTGGATCTTGGGGTATAATCTTTTTGATGATCATTTCGTTTAGGATGTTCAGATACTCGCTTCCATTAGTCTGAACCATCATTACGTATTTCCAGTCTTTCCACTGTGCTGGGTCAAAGGTAGAGTTTCCATAGATCTCCAGTTTCTTGTACTTCTCAACTGCAGCAACCGTTGCTTGGCCAAGAGGTGCCCAAACTGGACCCATCAGGAAATCTACTTTATCCTCATTGATCAGTTTCTCATAGAATTTGCTTACATTCTCAGGTTTCGACTCGTCATTGTAGATAGTTAGCTCGATTTCGTATGTGTTCCCGTCTCCAGCCTTTATTCCACCTTGGTCGTTAACCCATCTTTTTACCCAGATCTCCAACCCACGATTCTCATCTATGCCGGTCAGTGCGGCAGAACCGGTTAGAGGTTTGGTTCCGCCGATCTTGACTTTCTTCTTTCCACCAGTCATTGGAGTGGTTGCCGTTGGGGTAGTTGGTCTGTAGTATTGTGATATTCCGTATCCAGCAGCCGCTATTGCGCCAACAGCAGCGGCGGCACCAGCATACTTAAGGTAGCTGCGTCTACTGATCTTTTCTTTACTCAATATTTTAACTCCAAAAGGTCTTTGCGCGTGCGCGACATCTTTTCTCCTATTACATCACAATCATGAATGAATGTCACGGACATTTTTTTTAATTTATCGCTAACGCGCGCTATCTAAAACTCCAACGGCTGTTACTTAGCCTGATTTGATCCTTGAATACTGGTACATGATAGCTAGAGCTTGAGCCGCATTCTCTGGTGAGTAATATACGGGGATGCTAAGTTTCTCAAGAGCCTCACGTGTCCGCTCCACCAGCTGCCAATCGCCTGTAGCGTATGCTACGATCGGCTTGTCCGGATTCTTCTTTGATGCATCAGAAATCAAGGATGGATTCTCCAGTTCGAATCCCTCTGCTGGCCCGAAGCCAGCCAGGATCGCCTCAACATTCTGATCTTCCATCATTGCATCTATCCCTATCTTGTAAGCGGTGTTTACTCCGACCTTTGAGATCGAAGGCCAGATATCGTATGGGTTCCCGATCTCTATGATGTGTGGGCTTGCTTCTCTGAGTCTTCTTATTGTCTCATCTGATAATCTCGCGATCTCCAAGCCCACATTCTCACAGGCATCAGCGGTCATGACTCCTAATCCGCCAGATATCGACGCGATTCCCACGCGGTTGCCTCGTGGGGGTTTTTGATAGGCAAAGACCTTCGCGTAGTTCACAAGGTCCACGTAGTCATTTACGCGAATGACACCGGCCTGCTTGAATGCAGCATCTACGATCGCATCGTTGGCAGCGAGCGAGGCGGTGTGAGAATATGAAGCCTTTGCACCAGCGGGTGTCCTTCCAGACTTCAAAGCCAAGATCGGCTTCTTCCGAGAGACCCTTCTGGCGACCTCCATAAATCGCCTGCCGTCTTTCAATCCCTCGATATGCATGATTATTACTTTGGTCTCCGGATCATTCTCCAGATACTCCAGAGCATCCGCGTCATCCACATCGACCTTGTTGCCCAGACCTATGATTCTGCTTATTCCAAAATATTCCCTTGTTGATATCAAGCTAGAAACCAGACCTCCGAAGATTCCGGTCTGAGCAACATAGGCCACTGAACCTGGTCTGATGTAACCCCGGGTAAAGGTGGTGGAGAACCGACCTGGGGTACTGACTATGCCCGTTGTGTTCGGCCCAATAATTCTAACCCCCGTCTTCTTGCTGATTTCGACGATCTCCTGCTGCCTCTTCAACCCTTCCTCATCGAGCTCACCGAACCCTCCTGTGACTATCACGACGTGCATGACCCCTATCTCGACAAGCTCCTTCAGAACCTCGACAGAAGCTTCTGCGGGAACAAGAATTACACCTACATCTGCAGGTTCAGGGAGCTCCTTCACACTGGGATATGCTTTTAGACCCTGGATCTCTGGATAATTGGGATTCACAGGATAGATCTTGCCCTGGTATCCCATCCTGATGAGATTCTCAATTACAGCGTACCCTAGTTTCTCACGCTTGGGCGATGCTCCAACTACCGCAACGCTCTCGGGTCTGAAAAAGACATCCAGACTCTTTCTCATCAAAGCCACGCATTCCCTCTGCCATCAAACCTGGCTAATAAAAGGTTCTGCGATAGACACCGATCTTGCTAGCGCGCGCGACCGGACATACAGCATCGATCAGCAGCAGTTTCGAAAGGGAGAACCAGTCTTCGATGACTTCTTTGGAGGCTTTGCCGTAGTATTTCTTATAAAGTGCGACTTTGGCGGTCCATGCCTCTTCCTTAAGCTCATTAAGGTATCGTGCCCTCCCCGTGAATTTGTTTCCGCCGATCTCGAAGACGATCTGAGCATTCTTCTTAATGTTCCTCATCCAATCGGTCTCTTCACCCTCATGGCTGAGGTAGACTTTGTCGTCATTGACGGCAAACCAAAGCTCTACCGTATGAGGCTTTTCCGTTTTTCGTCCTGTGCTGGTAAGATGAACGATTTTCGCGGATCCCAATTCCGCCAATTTGTTCAGGCGCGTAAGGCCACTCCCAATGCGACTGCTAAACCATAATTCACAGATGGGCTAAATAATGTACTAACCCTCCGTGCGTGCCACCACCGCACTGCTAGCCGTAATTATTCCTGTGATAGTAATCGCCGGTTTTTTCGTCCTCAAGAAAAAACGTAGGGCAAAGAATCAATAGGTTCCATCTCAGGCAATCCCCACCAGAGACTGATAATAGCGAGCTGTGAGTTTACTATTTGAGGACGTGGTTTCTGTCAGGTATTACGCATGCTGTTACTGCTTCTGGCTAATGCCTGCCATTTCTTTCATGACTTCCATTATCACAGAGTAATCCAGATCCGACTTTCCCTTTACCTTTGCCATCGTATATAATTCGTTTACAATGCTTGTAGTTGGAGTTGGTACATCTAGATTTCTGGTTTCTTCTCTTACAAGGTTCATATCCTTGCACATGAGTTTCAATGCAAAAGCGGTTTCGTAGTTTCCCTTTATCATAGATTTACCTTTTGCTTCGCTTCCACCCGACCTGGCTCCAGTGGAGTTTATTATTTCTACCATCAAGTCAGGGTCGATTCCTGCTTTCATGCCAAAGACAAGGGCTTCAGCCAGAGCTTGCAGATTGATGGCATTAATCATGTTCATAACGAGCTTCATGTAGGAACCCATTCCGTTTTGACCAATGTAGAAGGAGTTTTTCCCCATAGCTTTCAGAATTTGCATATTATCTTCGTACACCTGTTTCTTCCCACCAACCAAGAAAATTAGGGTCCCCTCTTCAGCCTGTCTTTTGCTTCCTGCAACTGGAGCATCGAGCATTTCGACGCCTTTTTTCTCAGCTTCGTTAGCTATCTTCACAGAGACCCTTGGGGAAATGGTACTGCAGTCTACTATTACTGAGCCTTTCCTGATTCCTTCCAACACCCCATTGTCACCAAGTATCACATTCTCAACAGCAGGAGAATCGCTAAGCATTGTTATGATTGCGCCAGACCTTGCGCTCACTTCTTTCGGCGATTTTGCCACAAATGCACCAATTTTCTCCAACCCCTCTGCCTTTTCCAAGGATCTATTGTAAACATTCAGAGGATACCCAGCCTTGACTAGGTTCTTGGCCATTCCGCTTCCCATTATTCCCAAACCAATAAAGCCAATTTGCCTCAACATTTCTGTTCATAAGGGACCTTCACCTCTTCGCTTAAGTAAATATCGCTCTTCTAGCTCGCATGTGCGAGCTTGTTTAGCAAGAGAAGAGGGTTGTTATGGATTACTCCTCGCACGAGCTAACACGGCGAATCCCAGAACCAGACTAACCCAATTGAGATTCGACCCACACTCTCTCCGCCTTCTCCTGACCTGATATGTGTTCAACCTTGTTTCGGTTAAGTGAGAAAGAGGGAACGCGCCATAAGCGTGTTCTTGTTTTCACTATGCGGTGGGCATGTAGTGTCGGTGGTATGGTTTTGAGTCAGGTCTAGTATAGATGTCCGTATCCACTATCTTCTTAGCTTCAATTGCGTCTTCCGGGCAGACTTCTCGAGCGCACGCGTGCTAGCAAAGGTGCAAGGATCTCAAGCTTGTTTGTTGGCATTACGACTCCGCCGACCGGATTAGGGAACAGGGGCTGCCAGTTAGGAGCAAGATCGGTATCTGAATTTAGCGCGCGCTTGGAAGAGCTGCTGTTTCTATGCTTGTAGGAATCGTTGTATCTCTGTCTCAGCATTATCTGCTTTGATGAATATTGGTACGTTCTCCATTCCTGTAGCAGTGTAGCTTGAGAGTAGCCATTCGCCTGGAGCGAACTCCAATGTCTTTTCTAATATTCCTTGGTCGATGGTGAAGGTGTTACTGACGAGGCTTCGATCATAAGGTCTGGGCAAAGGACCGACGAGGTATGTATGCAGCTGCTGCAGTGCAGTGGTATTCAAATATGCTATTCTCTGGGTTGCTACACATCCTCCTAATCCGTACTTCCTGCCTTGCCTCAGCAACGTTTCGATCTGTACTGTGCAATGCTTCTCGATTCCTACTGCTTTGTCGTAGGCTGGGATAAACTCCTGTGCTTCATCGAATACGAAAAGAACTGGTGGTTCGACTTTGAATTCCCTTTTTCTCCCAGTCAGAGCTAGCCTGGACAGATCGATTGCGAGAGACTTTACAATCTCTGGATCCACGATGGAGAGGCAGATAATTCTTGAGTCGCCTTCGATGAGTTTGGCCATGTCCTGTGCAGTGTAGCCTTCCTCAGTTTCCTGTTCCGGTGATGCTTTCAGTCTCTCCTTCAGTTCTTTCCTTGTTTCTGCCCATCCGTGAAGGCCTCCCCTACTCCAGACTTTGAACCTTTCAACCGTTTCCATAGCTTTGGCGCTTAGAAAATCGATGAATTGCTCATCTATCGGTTTCGTGCGTTCAAGCTTGTTTTCCTTCAGATACTCGAGAGTAGCTCTCTTGATTGCGTCTATTGCTTCTAGGTTAGTGGTTTTGTCAGCGATTCCTTTCTCCCCTTTGAGTATGTCAAACTGGTCGATAATATCCTCATATGTTAAGACGGTTGAGGTTGCTTCTCTGTAGCAGCTCACTCTCCCTTGCTCCAGCATTTGCTCGAAAGCTTTCTTTGCTTTCACGTTCGTCTCAAAGCCTCTCGGCTTCACAACTATCTTGTAGAACTGGTCAACATCACTGACAGGAGTTTCTAGGATTATCTTTGAAGGGATCTTCGGGTCTGAAAGTACGTCTTGGAGAAGGAATGGGTACTCCATTGACACATCGAAGATGACGATCTTAGTATTCTTCGTGTGATAGATCAGTCTGCGAAGAATATTTGATAAGAGGTTCGATTTGCCTGCACCCGTGAATGCGAAGATCCCAAAGTGGTAGCGGACGAGCCGCTCAAAATCAACATGGATGGGGATCTTTGCTTCTTCGCTCTCGAACATCTTGACGGTGCCTAGCCGTGGATCCTCTCGAGCAATTGGGCTGGTCTTGATGGTCTTCCATGGGAGGTTCATCCTTTCCAGAATGGGTTTGTTGTACATTTGGTGGATGGTGTCTCTGTTGAGTATGTGGACGCTTTCTGCGATGACTGGGTAGGTGAAGCCTTTCACATATTGTGCGTCGTCTTTGCTGTCTACGACCAGGTCATAGTTGAGTGGGATGGCTGCGAGCTGGATCATCATTGTGGCTTTGTCGTCTGTGGCCCAGTCCTCGACCGACTGCTGGATGATCTCGAACTGGTAGGGATAGTAGCTATGTTCAGATAGTCCTGTCAGGCCGTAGTGTTCAGGGCCTATGCGGGAGATCTCAAGCAGGGTGAATCGTTTTCCGTTGTGACGATCGGCTTTGAAGTTGCGTACTGCGAGAAGCATGCCCTCCTCAAGCAGGCCCATCAGATCTTTCTGGTATTCGGATTTGATTCTGCAGTCATATTTGGCTGAGATGCCTGTTGTTTCTGATGGGGTCTCTGTCTTTCTCACAGCCAGGACAGAGCTTAGTCGTGCGATGAATCGGCCGTCAAGATCTGTGAAGAATTTCTTATTATCTGCGGGTGTACTCAACCTGAGCCCTCCTTTCCCGGAAAGTGTGCATATAGAATGTGAACCTTCGCAACTTAGGACTATTCATAAGCATGTGGCCGGTAGCGTCTATGAGGCCTTTCACCCTCAGCCGCTGCCCTTTCGCAATCTTATCAGCAATGAACAATGCTTTATTGTGTCCGAAGACCTCAGGGATGCTACGTGCGCCCATCGCACTCAGGATAACCATCACCAAATTCTGCAGCCTATTTGGAATTGTCTTGTCACGATACAAGATCGTTTCAACTGGCTCTACTGCACCTCCAAACTCCTGTTTGAAAGGCATTGTGTGTTCGCCATCAAATTCAGGGTGGACCAGTCGGTCGATGAAAAGGACGTTGCTACGCAGCTGTGGATCAGTCTTGGCCTCGTCGAGCTGGACATAGGTCTTAAGGAAGACACGTTCGGGGGTGATTCGGTTCCTTATGGCGCCACTCACGAAGCCTCCTCTATCCTTGGTGTCGGGGACGATCACTCGAAATGCTGAATCATACTCAATCAGACTCCATGGGGTCGGGATCTTTTCATGGTTAAGGAAGCTCATCGCCTGGAGAAGCATCCTATCAGTACTTGGGAT
>JAPKYM010000373.1 GCA_026394315.1 Candidatus Bathyarchaeota archaeon
AACATAGCGATAGTTCACACCGATGACGCATTTGGAAATGTAGCCGGACCATGGGGCTATGAGTATGCGAAGAAACAGCCTCAACTAAACGTAATGTTCTACGATAAGGTTTCATTTGACGCACAAGATTTCACCCCGGTACTCACAAAAGTCAAACAAGCCAACCCATCAATACTTCTGTTTGAAGCCGGTCTCAAAGCGCCATTGGCCGCAAAAGGTGTAAGAGAGCTCGGGTTAGACCTGAAACTTCTGTACTGCGGCACATACGGTGTGTTCAAGCAATTCTACGACGGGCTGACCCCCAAGTATGGCGAAAACGTAGTCTCGATCACCCAGTGGGTCCCAGGGGAGAAGTACCCAGCCGACTATGGCCCAGATGAAGACTGGTTCGTTTCACAATTCCAGAAAGACTACAACGTCCCAACACCCCAGTACACAGCTGGGACAGGTTTCACGCAAGGCCTTATCCTTCAGGCAGGCTCAAGTAGACCACAAATCCTTTTCTTCCTTTTTCTTACGGATGAATTTAGTGCGCTATTCGGAGAAAGTAGCGAGCGCGGGCGCTATTTAGGGTTGGTTAGTACAGACCAACCCTAATTTTCTTCTGCCTATGTCAAGAGCAGAGCCATGTCTTTCTTATGAATTGCAAGCTCGCGTTTTTCGCTACAAGAGCGCCATAGAAAGTAGCGACGCCATCCGGTCTAATGTTTAAGCGAACGAGCCTTGCCTGTCCTCTATAGACATAAGAACTTACAGTTCTCAGTATTACATATGCCTTCCACAGTTGTATTATTCACTTCTATCGCGTCGTTCATAGGCGCTATCATAAATGTACTTGTGATGTTTGTCATCCTATCGCGTGGAAGGCGAAAATATCATCTTCTTTTCGCTCTACTTCTCTTTACTGCGGTATGTTGGGATCTAAGCATATTCTTGGTGATGATTAGGAATAGCTATCCTGACGAGATAGTACTTTATCACAATTTTCTCTCTGTACCATTCTCCTTGTTCCCAGCATTTGTCTACCATTTTACCACGAATTACCTGAACCAATCACGGAAAAGATCTACAATTGCCCTTTACGCTTATTGCGTCGGGGCATTTGTCCTATCCGTGACAGGAACCGTGCAGATCTACTCTGGCGTCTACAATTACAGCTGGGGGACAATCGGGAGATATCATCCTATCTATAATTATGGCTTCGGACTCATCGGAGGCGAGCTCGCTAATAGTGCGTATCTGGTGTATAATCTTTCCATTTTGTTTTCATGCTGGCTTCTGTTAAAAGCTCGTAAAGTTGAATCTTCTCCTGTAACACGGCGACATATCGGATACATAATTGTTAGCTTTATCGTGTTCGCCGTAGCTTCAGTGAAGACCCTAGTGGCTTTCGGTGTTGATGTTCCATTCATATTGCCTCTAGGCATTCTTTTTGTAGACTTGTTTGGAGCAGTAATTGGAATGGCAATCCTGAAACACCAATTGTTTGATATCACAGTATTAGTAAGAAAAGGAATAATCTATTCAGTCTGGGCGACGCTTGTTATCTGTGTCTTCGATTTCTCGCAGCACTTGATAGCGTCATTTCTAGGGAGCATAGTTGGGGAGCACTCGACATATGTCTATTTTGCCTCCGTAGCGGTAGTAATTGTTACATTTGTTCCACTCAAACAGAGATTAGATCACATTATCGGCGGCATCTTGGCCAAGAAAAAGTTCGAGTTCTAGCAAATCTCTTATTGAAGATCTGGTGGTGGTGAGCCCCATACAAATCAGCGCGGGCTAAATTAGTTATTAATGCCAAACAGGCTTTCGACATTAATTTACATATTAATTGGTGGTTAATCACTAATTAATGCTGAGCGCGCGCTGCAAAGAACAATAAACTACGTGCGTGCATTTTCAATCTCTATAACTTTGAGGGTAATTTTCATAACCGAGTCAGGATCCAGGGACATGGAATCTATGCCTTCTTTCACCAGAAACTCTGCAAACTCAGGATAATCGCTGGGTGCCTCTCCACAGAGCCCAATATGACGTTTATTTCTCTTAGCGCCCTGAATAGCCATTGAAACCATCTTCATCACTCCTGGGTCTTGCTCATTGAATTCGTGGGCTAATAGTGCTGAGTCGCGGTCCACCCCTAAAGTAAGTTGGGTTAGATCATTAGATCCGATTGAAAAGCCATCAAACAATTCACTGAATTGGTCAATCAGTATCACGTTATTTGGGATTTCACACATTACATAGATCTCAAGTCCATTTTCTCCTCTTTTAAGGCCATTTCTGGCCATCTCGACCATGACTCTTTCAGCTTCTTCTACTCGCCGACAGAATGGAATCATTATGATGAGATTTGTTAATCCCATCTCATCACGAACTCTTTTCATCGCCTTGCATTCGAGTGCGAAGCCTTCTCTATATCGATCATCATAATAACGGGAAGCCCCGCGAAAACCTATCATGGGATTGTCTTCAATTGGTTCGAAGTATTGTCCTCCTATTAGACTTGCATATTCATTGGTCTTGAAATCGCTCATACGGACAATAACAGGTTTAGGAAAGAAACCTGCTGCGATAGTCCCAACGCCTTGAGCTAGTTTTTCTACAAAGTAGTCCTCTTTGTTTTCATAACCAAAAGTGAGTTCGTCTATCTTTTTCTTTACAGCCTCATCCGTGATTTTCTCAGGGTGGATGAGGGCCATAGGGTGAATTTCTATGTAGCTGTTGATAATGAATTCCATGCGTGCCAGGCCGATGCCGTCATTAGGGATCATTGAGAGAGAAAATGCCTCATCCGGATGTCCGAGGTTCATCATAATCTTTGTTCTTGGGCGCTTCAAGTCGCTGAGGCTGAGCTTTTCGATATTGAATGGAAGTATGCCTTCATACACTGTGCCCTCGTCGCCCTCAGCGCAACTCACCGTGACTTCCTGACCGGTTTGGATCTTTTCTGTTGCGTCCTCTGTTCCGACAACAGCTGGGATGCCGAGTTCACGACTGACGATAGCTGCATGACAGGTCCTTCCTCCTTTATTTGTTACAATAGCGGCAGCGGTTTTCATCACGGGCTCCCAATCCGGCGTAGTAGTGT
>JAPKYM010000107.1 GCA_026394315.1 Candidatus Bathyarchaeota archaeon
CAGGGCTAGGCGCTGATAGGAATCTTTCTTCCGCGGGCCTTGCGTTGAAGCAATTCTTTTGTAGCAATATCGTGTCTGACGTGGTCATTACCTTGAACTTGGCTCAAAGCATGCTCAACTAGGGCCTCTGCCTGCTCAACAGAATCGCCAATACCTAGTAAAGCGATAGATCTAGATGTTGTTGTTAGAAGCAGATCACCTTTCTTCTCTAGCTTGGCATAGTAGACTCTAACCCCTAGTGATTCAATTTTTGCTGTATCCAACTTTATAGGTTCACCTTGTACAGGTTCATAACCATATTTAGGAGGCGTAATATATTTGCACACAGTTGCTTTTCTTAGGAAGTGTATATCTATACTTTTTAGTGTACCCTTCGTTATTGCACGACAGACATTAACGAAGTCATTTTCCAGTAATGGGAGCACATTAATAGCCTCTGGATCCCCAAACCGGGCATTTATCTCGATAAGCTTAAGCCCTTTTTCAGTTATCATGAACTGTCCATACAAAATACCTTGATATAGGATCTTTTTATCTCTTAGCGCATGAATAACTTGGCGTATAATCTCAAGTGCTTGGTCTCGCTCTTCCTTGGTCACGAAAGGAAGTAGCCCATCGGATTGCGAGTATGACCCCATACTTCCAGTGTTCGGTCCCACATCACCCTCAAGTGCTCGCTTGAAATCCTGTACAAGTGGCATAGGTAGAACTGTCTCTCCATCCACGAAGGTCTGTAATGTGAACTCTTCACCAAAGAGTCGTTCCTCTACAATTAACCCACCAGTATTATGAAGAACTGTCTCTCCATAATCGATAGCTTCACCCTTGGACTTGAAATGCTCACCCATTATCTTGACACCTTTACCAGCGGTGAGTCCTATTGGTTTCAATGCGAAATCTTGAGAAGAGGAGAGAAGGAACTTCCTAAATGAATTAGCATCTGTGAAATAGTGATATTCTACCTGACCCTGAATGTTATAGTCGCGCATAAGGTTACGAGTGAATATCTTGGATGTTTCAAGCTGTGCAGCCAGGCTAATTGGACCCACGGTAGGAATTTTGATGCTGTTCAATTCGTCAGGTAGCCCCACCTCCAGTGGATCTTCAAGCCCTATGACTGCGAGGTTGATTTTCTGCGTAAGTGCCCAGTCTTTGATAAAGTCTTTATCCTTTTCATTCCTTTTCACAAAATTGCCTGACGATAGCTTTTCAAGTCCAGGATTGCGATTATTCGCAACAACAAATAATTCTACATTCTGGCTTCTACACAGTGCTTCCCCAATAGCGTGCTCGCGTGCTCCTCCACCCACTAATAAGATTCGGTTTAATGCTTCTTTCGCTGCCATAGGCCTTCGTCTCCTTAATACTCTCTGGTCGAAGTCCTCTGTGGTGAAAGCTCGCTGGTTGATGCTATCGCACCTAGAAAATAGGCCGCGGAAATCTCAATGTGCTTCATTGGCGTTGGTTCTGTGACCCAACATTGGGTAACTGCGGTTGAACTCTGTGTTGCTGTTCATATTCACGCAGGTGGCGTTCAAGAATATCAGTGACTGTTTTTGAGATTGGGATGGCAGTCTGGTCGTGTATATTCTGCAGACGGGCTTTCAGGAGATGATCAATGGAGAGCTGCAACTGAACCTTCACGGTGATTCCTAACTCCCTCACTATTGGCCAATAGCGAATGGGCTGTAGTGGCTCATCACTAGTGACCCTTGTTGGCGGCATTCTATCACTCGTTTTGGCCAAAGTCAAGCCCCTGCATAGAGATTATTATTGAACCTGAGACCCCTAACGTAATCAGTAAAAACCATGTTAAACCCAAGTGAACTGGGTGTCAAGCTCGCCAAGGGGAGGAGCAGTTGGCGGGAATTAGCGGAATACAGGGGTATGTAGGTGGACATCGAATATGAGTGGGGAGAAAGTCAGAACCGCAAGTTAATTCGCCTCTACCTTTCGGGACCAACGATTTCGCTCTGATATTAAA
>JAPKYM010000158.1 GCA_026394315.1 Candidatus Bathyarchaeota archaeon
ATATAGTAGTGGAAGAAATGAACGATTAAACGATGTTGTCAACTGTGAATGTAGTAGCAGTTCCGATGGGTTTCTTGTGAAGAGCCTGGGGCGTGCTAGCGTCTATTATTAGGCCAACGCAGGGGCTTCCGATTTTTGTTACTTCAACGGAATAAATCAAGCTTCCAAATTTAATAGTAAGAATGTCTCCGATTTGGATACCCCTTTGATTCATTCCTGCCGCAATATCGTATGGTCCTGGATAGTTCATATACTACCTTTGATTCGTATTTTAAATACATAGGAGAACAAAATGAGAATTTTATTGATACTGGCTATTTTGATGATTACGGGATGTGAGTCCTCCAAGCGGGAGCAGCCCGCTCAAGAGCAAACTGTCGCATACGAAGACCTTCCGGGCTATGAACCTGCGCTGAAGTTCCAAGGGAATACGTCTGTTGCGTATGACCTTTATATGGACTCCCTTCAAGAGGAATACCTTAAGCTGGATAAAGGGGCGTTCCCTGTGACCGCAACATTGATGGCTAAACATCTACAAGTCTATTCGGAGAAGAAGCAAACGGAAAAAGAGTCCAACACTAAACCCACAAAACACATTGAATGGAAGCCCGCAGAAGTGTCAGAGGATGACGTCAAATAGATAGAAAGGAAATAAATGTTAGCAATTGAGGCGTTAATGTTGCTGCTGCTAGGTCTAGGCGTATTTCTGGTCGCCCGTAAACTTAATCGATGGCTCGCAAAGTGTGAGACCAATAAGCCCATCGAAAATGCAGAAATTGCTCTTGACAGTATCAAGGCAGCGACTCAACAGATTTCGGACAAAGAAGGTGAAATTAAGAGAGCACGTAAGGCTCTCGAAGAGTTTAGGAAAACGCACAGAGTGTAGCACCCCCTACAGCGCCATTGGCGCAGGAGAAAAAGATGGAAATTGCAGGTTTCGTTGTAAAGCCCCGCTACATCAAGGTGGCAATCGCTGTCATCTTGCTTGTGGTGGGCATTCTCGTCCTCACAAACGGTCTTTTTGGGAAGAACAACATCCAGGACTTTACGGTCTGTCAGCCCATCGCGGGGCAGCCCTGGATTGAGGCGAGTTCCGGTATCTACTGGAAGTGGTTCTCGTCCACGTGGTCTTACCCCAAGTATCATCAGGTGTTCTTTTCCAAGAATACGGATGAAGGTGGTAAGCTGGACCAAAGCATTCGAGCTACATTCAGCGATGGTGGTGAGGCCGACATTAGTGTAATGGTCCGATACCAGAATCCTGAAGATGCAGCAGCTCGTATGATGCTTCACGACAACTTCCGAGGAGTGCAGAACGACATTACGATGGCAGTTCGTTCGCACATTTCAAATTGCATCAAGAGCACCGGCCCGATGATGAGTTCCTCGGAGCACCAGTCCGCCCGAAAGAGCGAGTTCAATCAGCTTGTTGAGGAACAGCTCCGAAATGGGTTGTATGCGATGAAGCGCGTGGATAAGATGATTGATGACCCCAACGCGCCTACGGCTCTCCTTGTGGATACCGCCGGAGAAACCGGCGCAATGACTCGAAGGGCCGAGACCCATAAGGTTGTTCAGTCTACTACCGAGATTGTGAGAGATAAGGACGGCAAGCCCTTGATTGCCCAGGAGTCTCCACTCCAGAAGTTCGGCATCAAGATTAGCCAGTTCTCGGTTACCAGGACGGACTACGACGATAAGACTCGTGAGATGTTCTCCGCAAAGAAAGAGTCTTACCTCATTGCCGAAAAGATGAAAGCACAACGGCAAGAGGAAATCGCAAACCGTATGATGGTTATCGAGAAGGGTTTGCGTGAGAAGGCCAGCGTTGAGGCCGATGCAAACAAGAAGAAGGCCGAGCAGACCATTAACGCAGAGTTGTCGGTCGTCTTGGCTGAACAGGCGAAGCTTAAGGCCGAGAAAGAGGCCCAGCAGCTCGTGACAGTTGCGGCACAGAAGAAGCTGGAAGCAGAGACGCAGGCCCAGCAGCTCGTGACAGTTGCGGCACAAACGAAGCTTGCCGCAGAAACAAAGGCGCAGCAGGACCTTGCTGTTGCTACGTTTGATGCCCAAGCCGCTGAACAGAAGGCTTTGGCTGTGAAGGTCTTGGCTCTAGCCGAGAAGGAACGCATCGGAATGGCCGGCGCTATCACAGAGAAGGAGCAGAAGTTGGCCGAGATTGATGCCAATGCTCGCGTTAAGATTGCGTCGGCTCTTGCCAGTATCTCAAGCCCTGGGACGCTCATCATTGGTGGCGGTCAGGGCGGCAACGGTGGTGGTGATTTGATGCAGAGTATGTTGAGTTTGTTCATTATGGAGAAGGTGGGCGTTCTGAAGCCCAACTCCAGCAAGACGGTCGCCGCAGCTGATAAGGTTGCACAGAAGTAAGGCGACTTTAACCTCGGCCCCTGGGAGTTCGCTCCTGGGGGTCCTGGTTAGTGCCGTTTACTCGAACTAAAGGATAAACAATGCGCCTT
>JAPKYM010000030.1 GCA_026394315.1 Candidatus Bathyarchaeota archaeon
AAGCTCCACGTAGCGGGTCTTGTGGAGTACCTTCTCAGCTATTTCACGAATTGGCGTGGATATCAGTGCCATTCGTGCGCCAGCACCGGCTGTGTTGCCCACGAACTGGATTCTGCTTAGCGGGATATCTGGGAACATCCCGATATCACGGGCGCTTGACGGGTCAATATATGTTCCGAAGGCGCCAGCAAGAAAAATTCTCCTAATCTCTTCTGGCTTCACTTGCATACGCTTCATTAGAATGGAAATGCCAGTATAGACCGCTGCTTTAGCCAGCTGTATTTCCCTGACGTCAGACTGAGTTATTACAATGTCGTCATCTATCCCCGTAAGGCTCCTGTCTACTATCATGAATTCCATTGTTCCATCGACTTCTCTGATTCTTTGTGTGTCTCTACCGCCACATATTCGGCCTCTGGAATTAACTATTCCAGCCCTAAACATCTCTGCTACGCCCTCAACTATCGCTGAGCCGCATATCCCGACAGGCTCTATCCCGCCAATCACTCTGTATGAGACGTCAAGAGTCTGTGGGTCTATCCATATCTTCTCTATTGCACCTTGAGACGCTCTCATACCCTGTTTGATGTGAGCGCCCTCGAACGCCGGGCCTGAAGCACACGAACAAGCCAGAAGTCCCTTGCTGTTTCCTAAGATTATCTCGGCATTTGTCCCGATGTCAATCAGCATCGACAAGTCTCTCGCCAAATGGATCTCTGTCGCAATTATGTCAGCAACGGCGTCGCCACCCACAAATCCCGCTACCGCCGGAAACAGATACGCTCTCGAGTCCGGTGCAGTCTGCAGTCCGAGATCTGCGGCTCTAATCTCCAAACCTCTCCTCAAAACGGCAGGATATGGTGAGAGGGAGAGATATCTTGGAGTAACTCCAAGAAACATATGGTGCATCGCGGTGTTACCTGCAACGGTGATGTCGGCTATATCTTGAGGTGACAGCCCTGACTTCTCACACGCCTCCCGGATTAGCCTATTTACAGCGTCGATAATGCATCTCGTTACTTCTACAGCTGCCTCCTTACCTTTCATCGAATAAGTTATCCTAGAAATTATGTCCGCGCCAAACTTAGCTTGCGGATTAAGACTTGAAACTGTCACGACCGTTTTGCCGGTTGTCAGATCGACAAGATATCCTGCTATTTTGGTTGTTCCTATGTCAACTGCGAAGCCAAAACATGAGTTACTGTCATCTCCAGCCTGAATTCCAATGATCTCCTTGTCCCTGAATGTTGAGGTTGTGACCTCCCAGCATCCAGTTCTGAGGAGATAAGGGAGCTCTTTGAGGGTGTCGTATCCTATCTCTAGATGATCCAAACCCGTCTTCTTCTTCAAGACTTCTGTAAGACGTTCTAGGTCTGCCGTAGTATCTTGGAGACTGGGTGGTGGAAGTTTGATGAAGATCTTCCTGACGGCGGGAACTAGCCTTACGGCGGGAGCGGTTCCCGAGACCATTAGCCTTTGCTGACTTTGTTCACTCTCTGGGGGGATCCTTATTTCGAGAGTTGTTGATCTTATTGCTCTTGTCAGACACGATAGTCTATATCCAGAATTGAGATCTTCTTTGGATAGGAGTGCCTTTTCCGTCTGCTTGGGGCCTGCCAGTTCGTCGGTTCCCTTAAGGACAACTACTCTGCACTTCCCACAAGTTCCTCTTCCTCCACACATGGTGAATATGTCTTGGCCCTGGCTCCTAAGTGCCTCCAGCAGGCTCTCGCCCTCCTTTATGGTGATCTTCAGTTTTGTGTTTCCTCCCCACGTGTCGGGCAATTCTGAGTCATCACCAAACGTAGTGCATATCGATCTTCCTAGAATGGGCCACTGAGCAATGTTGAGCGGTTGTACCCCCTTATTTGGCTGCCGCTGAGGGTTCTAGTGTGCGTGACTACATTCTCTCGCAATAGCTATTAGTGACTTTCCAGCCTGCTTTTAGGATCTAGCGCGCGCTAAAAGTGTTGAGTCTATGAACCGCGTAGTTCGGAACTCCTTTTTTGTCCTGAGCCTAGTGACCGTTGTTGCTGGGTTAGCATGGATCGTCGTCTTTGCCAATTCGGATTTGGCAATCCCAGAGACACTGGGAAGTTTAGACTATGGACAAGAGCTAGCTTATCGTGAGCTTCAACTGCCCAGCAGAACTCGGCTGACAGTCAAGTATGATTGCATCCAATCTAAAGGCCAACTTGAGGCAATGGTTCTGGACAGGGACTCATTTACCAGAATTCGATCTGGGGTAAACACATCAATAACGCCGATGGCCCGTTCCGTTGGCAAGAACGAGACTCTAAATGTTTACAATTCAGAGGGTATGGAGCTCTACGTGATATTCAAACCCGTGTATATGACGCAGATTAGGAAGTACAGCGACTCAATTCTCAAAGAGCAGAGATTCGGCTACTATGCGGCAAGGCTAGAGAACAACACTCACTTCAGGGCAGAGTTATCTATCAACCGATCTACTGATGTCATTCGTCTAATGATAATCAATCAAACTCTATTAGACAAAATGCTTGTAGGGGGGATCCCCTTAGCGAACTCTGGTTATTCGGAAGTGTCCGGAACCGGAAACCTAACCGTGAATTGGAGAACAAAGAACGATGATAAATTCTATGTTATGGTCCTTCCAACATCACAGGATTGGCCTGTATCTTACCTGTTAAGACTTTCCGCGGTCAAAACCGAAGGCGATTTTCCAATCAGTTTCAAATACTCAATCTACGGCAAATCTGAAGGCCCATGGATTCTAGGCATAATCCCCATCATCGGAGGAACTACGGCGTTGATGCTCATATCGGCAGCAGCATCAAAGAACCCCCCCCAAAGGAAGGGTCCCGGAGGCGAGGAGTAGCGCAGCGCGCGCCTGAATTGTATTACCCGGAATAACCTAGATAGAGCTTGCCTCTCACTCCGGAGAGAGAACTCTGTACGACAGGCTGCTCAAGATGCCGCTAGAAAGGCTCTTATGTGTGCCGCACCTCCTTTTGAGATGAGTCTTCAAAGTGATTAACTGTTGATCTCAGATAAACCCCCAGTCCCAGTAAGAGTCGCCGACATGAAGAATTTTGCCAGACTTCTCCTGGCTTTCAGCGAGGGCTCGCAAATAGCTTGGGCACTCCCACACAAAGGCAAGTACGCCCTATGTTTCTTCACCGCATACATGTATTGGGAGGGAGATTTGCCCCTACTGGCCTACATGCCTGATCAGAAACCATCAAAGCCTTTCCTAGCATACCGAAGCGATGGTGTGACTGGAGAAGAATGTTTCTACACCGATGACTTCGACGACACGAAATATCGTTACGCCTCAATAATCACTATGAAAGAGACTCCAGAACTCTTCAGAAGATCTCTGGAGGGGGATTATTCTCAACCTCCACAACCTCTTATGATGGAGGTTAACGATGTCGCATCTCTCATGAGAGTCTTGGTGCCCCTTTCATTCCGGGAGGGGACTTCCTTCCCAGTATGGCATTTCGTCAAGGGCGGCACTCATAACCTAGGCATTTTGATTCCCTTTGAACACTATTACGAAGCCGATGCGCTACCAGTACTTTTCCATCTGAAAATGAATGAACCGCCACGAGGGCCATTCCTAAGATACAATGCATTGAAACCGGCTGGCGAGAGAGTGGAGTTTACATCCAATACCTCTGATGTGAAGTACTTCTATGCCAAATTGATCGATATCGAGCGCTTTCCCCTTCTCCCGTAAGATCCACTGAAAGAGGCCTCTCAAGGGCAGAGAGACCAACATCGTCTCTGTAGGGCAAAAGCTGGATAAACTACAAGCTTTTTCAAGTGGTTGTTGCAAATCAGTGTCGGCCGTGAGTCTGAAATGAGTAAGATCAATGTTGCCGTAATTGGAGTCGGAAACTGTTGCTCAGCCTTAGTTCAAGGAGTCCATTATTACAGAACTTCCAGCCAGAGAAGCAGTTACGGCCTGATGTCCGAGCGGGTGGGCCAATATGATGCCAAAGACATCGAGTTCGTAGCAGCGATAGACGTAAACCAGAAGAAGGTGGGACGTGACCTCTCAGAAGCAATCTTTCTTGACCCAAACAACACTCCCAGATTCAGCGCCGTGCCGAGAATAGGAGTAATTGTGAAGAAAGGCCCGCTTCTTGACGGCTTGGGAAACCATGCCAAAGAGCTGATCCACGTAGATTCATCAAAGCCGTCAAATATCTCAGAACTTCTCCGGGAAAGCGAAGCAGAGATACTGGTAAATCTTCTTCCCACAGGGGCAAAAAGAGCAACCCAGTACTACGCTGAACAGGCGCTCAAGGCTGGCTGCGCCTTTGTAAACGGCACACCCTCAAAACTGGCATCAGATAAGAATTGGCAAAAGAGATTCAAATCTGCCAGACTCCAGCTAGTGGGCGACGATATAAAGAACCAAGTGGGCTCAACAGTCCTTCACGAAACCATACTCAGGATGCTCTCAATGAGAGGAGTAAGGATCGATGAGAGCTATCAACTGGACATAGGAGGAGGAATGGAATCACTGAACGCTTTGGATAGAGACCGATCCATTATCAAAAGAAAAGTAAAGATAGGCACGGTCAGTTCGGCTGTTCCCTACAAGTTCCCCATTGTTGCAGGATCATCAGACTATGTTGAGTTCATGAAGAACTCTCGAACAAGTCATTTCTGGATAAAGGGCAAGTACTTTGGCAAATCTGAATTTACTCTTGACATGACCCTGAATGTGGTTGAAGGGCCATCGTGCGCTGCAGTTCTTGTTGATGTTATAAGAGCCACGAAAATCGCAAGGGACAGAAAGATTGCAGGAACACCGATCGCGATCTGCGCTTACGGCTTCAAGCAACCCCCAGAACGCCTGTCTTTCGATGAGGCAACAAGGTTATTTGGTGAATTCTCCGCAGGCCGGAGAAGAAAGGGGAGCTGACTGTATAGCTGAAAAGTAGATGAGGGATTGGCCTCTTTCAAGGATTCAATCAGAGAGATATCTGAGAACCAAGATAGCAATCTAGTTCTAGCCCTGGATATAATGGACGAAGATCGTACGAGGCTATCTTCGAGAGCTCTACAGATTCTCGAACAAGTCAGCCCCTATATTTGTGCATTGAAACTAAACAGGCCACTCATCCTGAAGTTGTGTATCGAAACAGGTATCAAAGACATCTTGAAACGCGCCCACGATCTTGGACTTGCGACCATAATGGATGCTGTTTAGAGAGGCTTCTGAAAGAGGCAAAGGCATACTCCTTATCGTGCACATGAGCCATAAAGGCGCCACGGACGGTTATGGACAAGATGTCTTTGACAAGCTCACCGGTGAAAGAGGGCAACAATTCATGATATTCGCTGAAAAAGCCATAAGCTGGGGGGCGGACGGGGCCATACTGGGCGCAACCCACACTGATAAGATCGCTAAGGCTTTAACAATTCTGAAAGGAAAGATTCCAATATACTCGCCAGGAATAGTTGCTCAAGGAGGCTCACCCAAGGAAGCGATTAGAGCTGGGGCCGACTATCTAATCGCCGGAAGAGCAATATACAATTCCAGCGACCCTGAGGAAGCAGCACGCTCGATAAGAGATGAGGCAATCTCAGCCTTAGAGACTTCGTGAGAAGTACCAGGAATATGCTTGTACGGTTCTGCTGTCGATATTCGATTCTAAGCAAGGCTTTTGTAGCCTTCTGGCCTATCAATGAGGAAAAAACAAGGTGTATGGTCATTTGCCAAACATCAACGTAGCCATCGCCGGCGTTGGGAACTGCGCATCAGCAGTTATTCAAGGGGTGCATTTCTACAGAAATGCTTCAGAACAAGAGACAGTGCCCGGATTGCTACATGTGAAATTCGGTGGGTACCATCCTTCCGACATAAAGTTCGTAGCGGCTTTTGATATCGATTCAAGAAAAGTTGGTAAGGATCTTAGCGAAGCCATTTTCTCAAAACCGAACAATACAAGAGTTTTTGCCCATCCCCCCAACATGAAAGTGAGAGTAATGCGTGGACCCGTGATGGATGGTCTTGGCAAATACCTAAAAACAGTAGTCAAAGTTGAGAAGGAGCAGAATAGTGTAGATGTTGCTGAAATCCTCAGGAAGTCCGAAACAGACGTTCTAGTCAATTACTTGCCCGTGGGAAGTGAAGAAGCAACAAGATGGTATGCCGAACAGGCGCTTAAGGCTGGATGTGCATTCATCAACTGCATCCCGGTCTTCATTGCTTCGGATCAAACCTGGGAAAAGAGATTCAGATCAGCGGGCCTACCTGTCGCCGGCGACGACGTCATGAGTCAGCTAGGTGCAACAGTCCTTCACAAGACACTGGCAAAGCTACTGGTAGATCGCGGAGTCAAAATCGATGAGAGCTATCAGCTGAATATTGGTGGAGATACGGACTTCCTTAACATGCTGGAGGAAGAGCGTCTAAGATCAAAGAGGATAAGCAAGACGAGCGCGGTTCAAGCCATGATCCCCTATGATGTCCCACTCCGAATCGGTCCAAGTGACTACGTTGATTTCTTGGATAACAAGAAAATCTGCTACGTTCGTCTTAGAGGCAGATACTTCGGTGACTCTCCGGCCAGCGTTGATGTAAAGCTTGACATTTGGGATGCCCCAAATAGCGGGGGCGTCATAATTGACGTGATAAGAGCAGTCAAACTCGCTCTTGACAGAAAGATCAATGGGGCACTAGTTAGCATATCATCATACGCATTCAAACATCCGCCAGTTCAAGCGTCCACAAGTGTCGCAAAACAATGGGTTGAAGACTTCATGAACGGCTCTCGAGAAAGGTGAGTCACTAGCGCGCTAAAGGCTTGGGTACAGGCTGGCGAACAAGGAGTGTGAGAGTTGGCTCTCCGAGCTCCTGAACATGGTCAGCAAAATGTTTAAGACACAGCGGGCGGGGCCAGGCACCAGAAACTCCAGATGATGGGCAAATCTACAAAAGACTTTTATCAGACAGGACTTTGCTTTCACTTTGGTGGAAACGTTGGGCGGCGCCAAGAAGAAAAGCATCTCCAAGATGGGAGACACTCAGCCAACTCAGGAACAGAAGCCACAGCAAACAAAGAAGCCTAAAGGTAAGGGAAAAGGCGAGTTTGAGAAGAAGGAAAGAAGCATGAAATTGCCTGACATCAATGACGGAAAATTTCTATCAGATATTTCTAAAATGGGTGCACTGACTCCCTACTCTCTCGCATCACAGTTCAACATTAAGATAAGCCTGGCCAAGGATCTTATCGACGAATTGGCGAAGAAACGCCTTGTGAAGCTCGTCGGTGGCAACGCTAGGGTTAGGATATACCAAGCAGCAGCCGCCGCCTAGAACTTTAGTAACCTTTTGGTGCAGGTCAACT
Organism: Candidatus Bathyarchaeota archaeon; assembly: GCA_026394315.1. Taxonomy (GTDB): domain Archaea; phylum Thermoproteota; class Bathyarchaeia; order 40CM-2-53-6; family RBG-13-38-9; genus JAPKYM01. The sequence continues at coordinate 7,353 of JAPKYM010000030.1, forward strand.
TCTTTTCAACTAATCATCTCCATTCTTATTCTTCTTCCAGATCCTGCTCTGGAAAAGACATCGAGATTCTGGGTAACCTTCCCGATGAGATTGACTGGGCTGTAAGGTTCGACACTATCTAGAAATATGCAGAAGGCAGACCCCATCGGCCAGTATGCCAGTGTCCCAGCTTCGATCTTTGTCTTGGGTTTTTCGGTGCCCAATTTGATGGGTATTCCGAAGTAGACCATCCTCTCAGCAAGTGCAGTGATTCCATCGATCGGCATGGCTCGGAGCAGTGCCTCAACCGTTCTCGGGGCCAGGTATCTTACCAACTGGCCTTCTGCGTCACCGAGGTCCTCTATTCTAAATCTGATTGTGCTCCTTGATACATCGCCTCCCAACTATCTCACTTCCGTAGATGACCATTTCCGGAATACTTGACAATGCGAGGACAGATCAATTGAGAGCAGTCTGTTTCACTATCTAGCGAGAATCTTCTCGAGAACCGATGACAGGTCGTCCAAGTCATCTTGGCCTACCATTGGGTGAATTGGTAGCGAGAAGACTTGTCTAGCGGCTCTTTCGGTCTCCAGCAGGTCGCCCTTGTACAAGTTGCCCATCTTACGATATAGTGGCAAAAGATGGACTGGGGTCTCATAATAGACGGAAGCCCCTATGTTCTTTGCACGAAGTTCTTGGAGTCAGAGAGTCTTTTTGACAGGTAGCTGGAGTTCTTTCTCCGTTTCTCCAAGAAGCTAGGGAGTTTCTTGAGTTGAACGATTCCAATAGATGCTTCGATCTCAGGCATCCTGTAGTTGTGACCAAGCCTAGAAACCCAGTTGGGTCTATCTTCGCCATGCACTCTTATTGATCGAAGCTTCTCTGCCAATTCATTATCGTTAGTGGTTACCATTCCTCCTTCTCCAGTCGTGATATTCTTCGCTCCGTAGAAGCTGAAGCAGGTTGCGTCACCTATCGCGCCTATCTTCTTGTCTTGGTATTCCGCTCCGAGTGCCTGGGCTGCATCCTCAATGATGACTAGGCTGTGCTTTCGCGCAAGCTCTCTTATGTGACCCATGTCTGCTGGGAGACCGTAGAGATGTACC
>JAPKYM010000225.1 GCA_026394315.1 Candidatus Bathyarchaeota archaeon
TATTTGTGAAAGTATTGTTTCGGGGAACAGGTTAAATTGTCGGATGAAGACCGTTCATTCGCTGAAGAACGCAGAGCAGGAGCGGAAGCGCGGGCGCGGGAAGCCGCTGGTTCGCGTAGGCAGGTCTATGCCCTCGTCGGCTTGTTTATGGTGAGTGTTCTGGTTATTGGTATAGTTTTGGCGATTTTGTCTGCTGGTGTGGGTGGACAGGGCTCTTGGTGGCAGAAAGTCTCCATGACTCATACTCCATTGCAAAAAGGATCCATAGGTCAAGACATAGAGATAACGGCTAAAGTGATAGGTCTTCCGAAGAACGTCACGCTAAGCTATATGGTAATACCCAACAACGCCTCATTCAACACATATCGCATCATTAAGCCGAACAATGTCTACATGCTTTTGACTGCAGCAGGAGGAGACCAATACTCCTACACCATAACTGGAACCGAAGTGCTGGGAGACATAACCTATTCCATATCTACTTCAGACACTTACGGGAACTCCGCCGTAACGCAAACATACAAGATAGCAATCGACGACTTCAACGTTGAATGGCCAGCAAAGGAACTGACTGTTTATGTAGCTCAGACAGCCACGGTACCTGTGACCATCAGATCTTACAATAACTTCGTGTCTGCTGTGTCTCTAAGAGCAGTGGCCTTGGGCTTGAACGCCTTACCAGGAGGGTTGGCTGCGGAGTTCAGTCCAGTTACTGTGACGCCGCCCCCAGGTGGAGCGGTCACGTCACAACTCGTTATAAGATCAACCTCAACTACCTTCATCCCCTCCGGACTATACAACATGAAAGTTGAGGCATGGGCTAGCACACAGAGGGGAACAATTACCAGGAACTCTTCAATCGCAATCCTCAAAGTTCCCGACTTTGACTTCACAGTGAATCCAACATCCCAAAGTGTTGTCCGACAAGTTATTAATCAGATTACAGAACGGGTAACACCTTTCAACATAACGGTGAACATACAACAAGGCTTCGAATCAAATCTCCAGTTCCGTGTTGCCGGTCTGCCCGGTACGGGAGTTTACTATCGATGGGTGATAGGAAATGCGAATTGGCACAGCACAGGTAATACTTTGGTCAATCTTGAGATAGTAACCCAGTCAGTCGCCACGGTTGGGTCTTACACTCTCACTATATATGTTACAGGTGGGGGCTTCGAGAAATTCAAGCAGGTCTCGTTCATCATAATGGAGAGTACACAGAGCTAGCGGCTTCACAGATCCTCAGTAGAAATTCCTTTGTTCTTAGGGATATAGCCTATTCTGATTTAGTTTCTGAATAGCGCGTGCTGAATGCGTTTGAGAATATGTTTGTGAACCTTACTGGCTTCGTAGGACCTCGATGCTTGGGATGAGGACAATAAGCTGGGCAGATTGGATAGAGCATGGAACTACCCAGCCGTCCGGGCTCATCAGAGATCGAAACTATGCTGATCTAGTCCAAAACAGGAGCTCAAAGATCTGCCTCGCGTGCAGAGGAAGCAAAATGCTTTGTGGGAAGGCGAAGTGTCCGGTCGTCGTTCGGGCCGAAGCTTTGGTCAAATTCCAAGGTCTCTTGGATAAAGAATTGATCGAAGGTTCAACACCGCCCGCGGTTTTTGTTGGTCGAATTGGATACCCGAAAGTCCATATCGGACCTATGATCCCCCCTTTCTACGGCAATACTGAGATTCTGGATACTCCTGAGCTGTGGATGGGGAAGACAATAGAGGAAGTGTTAGACTATCGTGTCTCACTGATCAGAGGGAAGTCAAGATCTCACATTTTTGAGGTTCAGAAACCTAGCAAGCTACTGGCAACTCTGCAAGAACTCGCCATGGGATCGAGGCCTACCCAGACAGAAGCAGTGTTCACGAAGAAGCCCAGAGGAGTTGTACTCTTGAGTGAGGATATGCAACCATTTGGGCCATCTGCTCCCCTAAAGAGTCTTACAGTGTCAGACATTGCAGTCGACAGACGGATAGAGCGATTCTTCTACGATGGGGATTTGAAAGCCTCTGACGCGATCTTTTCGCTGTACAAAGATGGAGTCCTTGTAACAAGAATCCAAAGATCCTTCAGCTTGGGGATGTATGGTACAACCGCAAGACGGAGACTTGTGCCAACACGATGGGGGATCACTTCAGTCGATAGCACAATCGCATCACGGCTTGTGGATGAAGTGAAACATATGCCTACAATTGATGAGTATCTCGTCTACACTTTCGAGAACATTGGAAACATCTACACCGCGATCCTCCTCCCAGAGAAGTGGTGCTTCGAATGGATCGAAGCATGGTTCCCCAAGACCTTCTGGAACCCGCATGGCTCAGCACCAGAACTTATGGGGGACTTTGAGCCTTACGAGGGGCGAACAGCTTATGCAAATGTCGGCGGATGCTACTATTCTGCAAAGTTAGCCCTTGCTGAGAAACTCAAACTCGAACGGCGACAAGCATCTAGTCTGATACTGAGAGAGATACATCCAGAATATATCCTGCCAGTAGGCGTCTGGAATGTCAGGGAAAGTGTGAGGGAACTGCTGAAAACTAAGCCTGCCAAATTCGATACGTTCGAAAAAGCACTTAGCCAAGCCCTCTCAGTTATGACCACTCCTAGGAAGAGTTGGGTTGCAGAGAGCAAAATGATTAGAGGAACTCTCTTTCAAAGAAAGATCTCCAAGTATCTCACACAGCCCACCGTCTATGCAGGCTGAACGTCCGCAATCGGCACGTGCATTCTTGAGAGTCTCACCATTCCGCTCTCTAGTCACGTGCAAGAGTACCTTCATTCCATTCGTCTCTTTGCATGCCCCCAGCTTTAGTCTCATGAGTGTTTTCTCAAACGTAACGATAGTGTAATATGACGCAGTCAGGCTCCTAACAATTAACCCGAGCTCTCAGAAAGACATGGAACAAGACAAGATGTGAAAAGTATGGGTGTCGATCTTAGAGGCATAGTAGAGAAGAAAAAGACCTCTCTCGAAGAGCTTCAAGGGAAGAGTCTGGCTATAGATGGTTACAACGCCCTCTATCAATTCCTTGCAATAATAAGAGGGAGAGCTGGAGAACCGCTCACGGATAGCAGTGGAAGAGTCACAAGCCATCTGAGTGGCTTGTTCTACAGGACTGCCAATATGATTGAGAGAGATATCAGAGTGGTGTATGTTTTTGATGGTAAACCGCCTACCATGAAAGAAGTAGAAATTAAGAGACGGATGAAAATCAAGAAGGACGCCCAAGCCCACTACGAAGAAGCTCTCACCCGTGGAGATGTGGAGGGGGCAAGGCGTTATGCTCAGATGACCTCCAAAGTAAAGGATGAGATGATTGAAGATTCGAAGAGACTCCTCAGCAGCTTAGGTATTACTTGGATACAGGCACCCTCAGAAGGTGAGGCTCAGGCCGCTTACATGGTTTCCAAGAATGAATTGTGGGCTGTTGCAAGTCAGGACTATGATTCTCTGCTGTTTGGAGCCACACGATTGGTGCGTAATCTTACTGTGACAGGTAGAAGGAAGCTTCCTGGGAAAAGCCTCTATGTAGAGGTGGAACCCGAAATCATCGAACTGCAGAAGGTCTTGACTAGTCTGGACCTGACCAGAGAACAACTCATCGATCTGGCAATACTCATCGGAACAGACTATAATCCAGACGGATTCGAAGGCATTGGTCCAAAGACCGCTCTCAAACTAATAAAGGAACACAGGACCCTGAATAGGGCTTTAGAGAATTTGCCAGCTGGATCCGGTGGAGAAGATCTTGCGATGATAAGGGACATCTTTCTAAAACCGGAGGTCACTGACGACTACCGAATTGAATGGCGAGAACCTGATGTTGAAGCAACTGTGCGATTCCTTTCCGGCGAGAGAGACTTCTCAGAGGAGAGAGTCCGGAGTACACTTGACCGTATTTTGAAAAGTAGAAAGGAACGCACTCGGACTACTCTTGAGAGATTCTTCTAATACCGCATCAGCTTTCTGCCTAATTTTAGGCTCTCAAGGGCGTGACCAATCCTGTTTAGGAGATTTTCATTCGAAACTGTACTGTCAATTAGCTTACGTATCTCCACACATTGGTTTGCATACATTGAGGCAAGATTCTCATCTCTAGCCATTTGAGCTTCCACGCATTTCTCAAATGTCTCCTTTTCCCTCTCCTTGAGGCTGAGAAGCATCGTGTCCAGTTTGCTCGTCTCCAGCCTGATCTGTTTTTCGATCCCCCATTGAGAAACTGGCGTCTCCAGCATGACGATAGGGAAGTATTTGGTGGAGATCTGCCCTCTCTTCTCAAGTCTGCCCAAGACAAGCTAGGCACGTTCAAAAGCTCCTAGGAATTTGTCCATACTGAATAAGATTCAGTATTCCATGTTTCGCTTCTAGTTCTTCCATCCAGACTTCCCCCTAAGGGGTACAAAGGCGACGCCGCCGAGATCTTCCTTAGATATATGACCGTCAGCATGTTTTCTAATACTTAGAAGCTTCTGATAGTGGTATATTGGCCCTACAGGTATTAGGAGGCAGCCACCGATGTCTAATTGGTCTATGAGTTCTTTAGGGAGATCGGGGGCCGCACTGGTTACAATTATTGCGTCATAAGGAGAATACTCTTGCAGACCTTGCGATGCGTCAAGATGTAGCACGTCAACTCTATCAGAATACCCGGACTTCTTGACGTTCTCTTGGGCAGCCTTGGCCAATCCCTCAATTATCTCGACTGACCAGACATGCCCCCACTTCTCTATCGGCTGGTTGTTCGGGGCGACGGTCTCCGCGTAGACACAGCTCATGTAGCCACACCCTCCGCCAACTTCCAGTACTTTTTCTCCAAGCACAAGCTCCGCATACTCACAAAACATGGCGGTCATGTGAAGCGCACTAGTTGTCTGGCCATACCCTATTGGCAGAGGAGCGTCAACATAGGCCTCAGCAGCAACTCCTTCCGGGAGAAACTTCTCCCTAGGAACAACAGACATCGCCCTTATCACACTTTCAGTACGAAGTATGCCTTCTTGCACAAGAAGGTCGACAGCTTTTTTCCTCAGTTGTCCGTAATTCTCCAGGGAATAAGGCCCTCCTCGAAACAATAGCTGATTGCGGATAATAAAAGCTTGAAATGGCCTCAGACTAAGTTCACGCCTGGCACCTCGGTGAATTTGAAATGTTGGAAGCGATAGAGAGGATCGAAGCTCACGGTCACAGCGAGATAAGAGGCACACATAGATCAGCTTTTGAGTTCACCAGAGAAGAACATTTGACATCAAGAGGAGACTGCATAGTCGCAGTGGGTGCAAACAAGGGAATTTCTGAACTTTCGGAGAAATTCAAGAGGCTGGCTGCAAGAGACTCAGCACGCATAACGATTCTGATTGAGGTTGATCAGATCAGCGAAGTCGCAGTAGGCAGAGGGAGTGGCTTGCTCACTTTTTGCAGTGATAGCGACATTGTTGCAAGAAAAAGCACGTTCACGTGCGACCGTACAGTGATGGTTGAATCCAACAAGGCAGCTCTGGATTTCAATCGTGACTTGATCAGGAGCTTAAGAAATCCTGATACAATCGCGAGAATAACTATTGCAGCACGTATCTAGTGGACTTCTAGATCAATAGCCAACTGCTTTTCCCTTGGCGCCACGGTTTTGACATCTCTCATGAATTTAATAGCTTTGACTGTTCTACCTGAATTTTCAACTCTAGCCTTTAGGAGTGAAACAATGGCTTCGGCAGAAGCCTTTTCTGACGTGATGGTGTAGAAATGTATCAAACCACCCTCAGGTCTGAGAAAATCACAGGCTTGCGTTATGTAGGGTAAAGATTCTTTTGGCAGGTTCATTATGATGTGGTCTGCAACATGTTCGAGCAGTTGTGCAGGGGTCGAAGCTGAATCCGCCAGGATGGCAGAGACCTTTCCTCTGAGATCATTCATCATGATGTTCTGCAGCATGAATGATACAGCTTCTGGATTGATGTCTATGCCATAAACCTTCTTTGCCTTTCCAAGTTTTGCAGCCATGATTGAGAATGGGCCTACGCCAGCAAACATATCGACAATGATCTCCCCAGACCTAACGCTGAGGGATACTCTTTGGCGCTCGTAGGATAGCCTCGGGCTGAAGTAAGCCTTTCGCGGATCAACGCGAAATACACATCCATGTTCGATATGCTCAGTGAGGGTGAGGTCTTCTCCTGCCAGTATCTTGAAATCCCTTGTGCGGAAAGTATTCGTGATCGGGCTCGCCTTAGCTAGAACGGTCTTGACATGAGGATTCACCTGAATCAAAGCTTCCGCAACGGCGTCAGAGTAGTCTGATAGATCGCGCGGTATCTCGAGCAATGCAATGTTCCCGATTATGTCGAAGGAACGAGGAATATGAGATAGCAGACTCGAAGGAACAAGACCTGTAAGCGCTTCTGAAAGATCTCTTGGCCTTTTTCTCTTGGTCCTAAATGAGTGGCTGGAGATCTTGAATCCCTGCAATTTGGCCTGGAGGACAGAGAGTTCCTCTCGTGATGGTTTCCGGCGCAATGGTATTATGATCTCGCCATTTGCCAAAGTAATCCGGAATCCTCTGCCAAGAAGGCCTAGTTCTCTTGTTATGGTCAGTGCTGTCTCGCCACAGCTCTTCGGAACTACAAGAGATGGCTGCTCAAACAAATCGATCTGCGATCCTCTGAGCCAATATCTCTTGATTTAGGCCTTGCTCCTTCAAGGAAGATCTGTTCAATTGATTACGTCAAGTATAGGTAGATCGACAAGACAATCAGCAATAGTCCACTAACTCTTTGGATCTTTGAAGTTGCCCCAACAATTCTCTTAATTACCATGCGCCCGGCTCTAGCCACAAGTAACGTTGTTACGACCAGAGGAAAACTCATGCCAATTGAGAATACTAGGAACATCAGAATGCCGTCAGTGATATCCCCGAAGGTAAGCGCATAAAGCATAATGGATATGAATACAGGAGCTGAACAAGCCAAAGACGCCAATCCGTAGGTTAAACCATACAAAAAAAGGCCTGGCAAGCCCTCACGCCGGGTTGCCCGCAATCCTAGGTATACGCGTGGGTACCTGGTTCCAAGCAACATTGTGATGCCCAACACGCCAATTATCGTGGCGGCCAGATAATGGGCATAGGGGATCAGTCTCAACAAGGTGCTTCCCATTATGTAAGTGACTACGCCTAATGTCGAGAAGACTGTTGTCAAGCCTAGCCCACAGACCAAGCCTCCCTGAATTGCCTTACGAGTGCTGATCTTGCTACCAAGATAGTAGGCCACGTACCCTGGAAGCAGTGGATAACTGCATGGAGCGAAGATAACGAATACCCCGCTAATCAGCGCCAGGGACAAATCAGTCAATTGCACTTGCAGAACCTACTTTCAAGCTATCTGTTCAATCTTTGTTTAGTACAGATATCTTATTCTTTCCCCCCGAACGGATCACAGAAGGTTCGGAGGTCTTTCACCTGCCCCGCTTCAGATCAAGGCGCGCAATATAAGACTGGGGGGCCTCTCGAGGATGCTTTACTCACACTTGTGTCGGCTGTCAGCTGAGCACGCCCGAAAAACAAATATGTTATCCCAACTGCTTCGAGAATCCTAGTCATAAAGAAACCAACCGCGAAGGCAGCTAATATGAATTCGGAGAAGCTTCTCAGCAAGACTCCTGACGTATCCGACGTCTCCCTGCCCCCTCAGAACAAAGCCAGCTCAGAAACAGCCACGAAAGAAATAGAATCTCTAAAGAAGGCCTTGGACGAAGAGAAAGCAAGATCCGCAGACTGCCTGAACAGACTGAAGTATTTCCAGGCAGATTTGGAGAACCTGCAGAAAAGGGCAAAGAAAGACACCGAGGAGATTGTCGCAAGAGCCAATCAGCAATTGATCTCAAAGCTTCTGGTGATAGTAGATGACATGGAAGCAGCCACGAAAGCCACCTCAGGGGACGGCAAATCTGAAGCTCTCAGGTCGGGATTCGTGCTAATCTTGGACAAACTTCGATCCATACTGGTGAATGAAGGTCTTGAAAGAATCGAAGCTGTAGGTAGGCATTTTGACCCGGCGGCCCACGAGGCAGCAAATAAAGTCCTGAGAGAAGACCTTCCCGACGGAACTGTAGTCGAGGAGATCAGGAGAACTCCGAATCGTAGATTATCTTGCCACTAGCCTTATGATTGGTGATTTGAATGAGCAGTTCCCAAGCATCAAAGATAATTGGTATAGACCTAGGGACAAGTAACTCCGCAGCAGCAGTTCTCCAAGCTGGCAGGCCAGTCATTATCCCCAGCGCGGAAGGGACATCAATGGGTGGAAAGGCCTTTCCATCATATGTCGCATTCGCGAAAGACGGGCAACTTCTAGTTGGTGAGCCTGCCAGAAGACAAGCCGTTACCAACCCGGAAGGGACGGTGATGGCGATAAAGAGGAAGATGGGTACTGATTACAAAGTGCGAGTATCAGGCAAGGAATACACCCCCCAGCAGATATCCGCCTTTATTCTACAAAAGATACGGAGAGATGCTGAAGCTTTTCTGGGAGCCAAGGTTGACAGAGCTGTGGTGACCGCTCCAGCCTATTTCAATGATAACCAAAGGCAAGCTACCAAAGACGCTGGTTCGATAGCTGGCCTTGAAGTTGTTAGGATAATAAACGAGCCGACGGCAGCCGCCTTGGCTTATGGCCTTGACAAAGTTGAGAAGGAGCTGAAGATAATGGTCTTCGACCTTGGAGGCGGCACACTAGACGTAACCATTATGGAAATAGGGAAGCCAAGTCCGTCAGAACCTCCAGTTTTCGAGGTTAAGACTACCAGTGGGGATACACAACTTGGCGGCACTGACATGGACAATTCGATAGTCCGCTATCTTACTGAAGAGTTCAAGAGAAGCACAGGAGTGGACATAAGCAATGATAAGGTGGCTGCCCAGAGGCTCAGAGAGGCAGGAGAAAAAGCCAAGATAGAACTCTCCACAACTCTAACCAGCGACATAAACCTTCCATTCTTGTCAGCTGACTCATCAGGTCCAAGACACTTCACCTTGAACTTCACTAGGGCAAAGTTGGAAGAGTTGATTGCCCCAACAATCGAACGTTGC
>JAPKYM010000238.1 GCA_026394315.1 Candidatus Bathyarchaeota archaeon
TGAAGGGCCATTCATATCTCTGTAGGCTAGTGAATTGACTATCGAATCGCGGGGCTGATTCCAATTAAGCATCTCGAACACTTTAGTGTTAACAGTCTATTCTTCTTGCCTTGAATCCAAATCAATCCGGGGAGTGTTTCAGCTTTCGTTGCTCACCTTAGTGAGGGACAGAATCTCGTCTGTTCGATCTCTCTAATAGCCCTGCTGGCGTCGCGCGCGCTTCTTGTTATTCGACCTTTATACGATCCAGTCTCTCCAAACGTTCTATCGCTCGGAGGACTTCTGCCGTTACCGCTTGTATCCTTTCCTCCGCGTTGCTCCTCGGCCGCTCAAGTGCCCTAGCATCGGTTCTCGTCGTAGCTCTGGACCTCAGTATTCTCGATACATCGCCGACTGCATTTGAAGCAGAAGACCGCGGATAGGCCAAGAATACCCCGGAGGAAAAGAAAGTCGCAAAGGCAATCGACCAAAACAGCGTCTGTGGAGTTGCTGTGTAGAAAAAGGCGGCCAACTGATCGCCTGTCGCCGCCTCTATTCTAGGCGTTAAGATGCTCATGAGTCGCGCGGTTAGGAAGATACCAAAAATGAGGCTCATGACGCCGGCGCCCATCAAGACTACCCCTAGAAGTCTTTCAAGCCTCAACTAGTCAACCATCCATTTCTGTGCCGCAATAGACTCACTTATGAATTGAATTGGCACATGACAGTCTCGCTCTTATCCGACATATTGTTGTATTAAGCATTCCCTCACCTGTCATGAGCGCGCGCTAATCAGATTGCTCATATACAAAAGATATATTTGCACGAACCTGTTCCTTGTGTTGGCCGAAGGTACCCCTAATGCCCATAACAGATGTTGAGAAGAAACAATTGGCACAGAAACACAGGCTGTTCTACAAGATATGTAGAGACTGTGGCGTCAAGAACGCACCATCTGCTCTAAGATGTCGGAAATGTCGTGGAGCACACTTAAGATGGAAGAAACGCGAACTCGGAGCTAAGTAGTAGACCTGCTGCCACCGTCAAGGCTTGAGCCTCAATCTATCCCTCGGGAAGAGAACTACGTCTCTAATGTTTTCTCGTCTGAGTAGGGCCATGACGAACCTATCTAGACCCATGCCCCAACCAGCGTGTGGTGGCATCCCATAGTCATAAGTGCTTAGGTGAAAATCGAAACTCTCCGGATTCAAACCTTGATCCTCGAGTCTCTTGGTCAATTGCTGCTTGCTGTCGACTCTAGATCCGCCTGACGTTATTTCGATCCATTCATACATGAAGTCGAAGGCATCACAGATCTCCGGCCTTTCCGCTTTTGGCTTTATGTAGAATGGCCGAACTTTTGTGGGCCACTCAGTTATGAAGTAAAACACCTCCTTGTGGAGGTCTCCAAGAGCCCTATACGCTGGTGTTGACAGATCTTCTCCCCATTCAACTTTGAAGTCATTTTGTTTAAGCTGATCAATAACTTCGGAGTAGGAGTACCTTACCAGAGGCAAATGGACATTCGGGAGTTTCACTTGCAGAACTTCTAGCTGTTCTTGACATCTAGTCGTGAGTCTATTTAGTATGCTGACCAAGAGCTCTTCCTGCAGGACCATGACGTCACGTGCTTCAACAAAAGCTTCCTCAACATCGACTGAGATGAACTCGTTAAGATGTCTTCTTGTATGTGACTCCTCAGCTCTGAAGAAGATTCCTATCTCGAAGACCTTTTCGAATACGGAAGTCAACTCTTCCTTGTATAGTTCTGGACTCTGAGCCAAGTACGCCTTCTCGTCAAAGTACTCTACTGTGAATAGAGTTGCTCCACCTTCGGCACCCGCTGCGATTATCCTCGGGGTGTGTATTTCCAGGTAGCCTTTTTCACTAAGAAATTTACGAATGCCCGCGAGAACCTCATGACGAATCCTGAATATGGTTTGAGGCTCGGGCCTGCGCAGGTCTAGAACCCTGGCATCAAGTCGAACATCTATCTCGGCCGGCACTCTTCCCGTAGGATCCAAAGGCAGAGGAGGCACTGCCAGATTGAGGATTCTGACTTCCTTAGGAATTAACTCCACGCCCTTTGGTGCCTCAGATCTTTCTGCTATTAGCCCTTTTATTCCAACTGTAGATTGCCGTCCCAGACTCTTGATCTTAGCGAAAGTCTCGGCGTCGGTGTTCTTTGATGTTGCAGTGATCTGGACCAGACCTTCTTTGTCCCTCAAGGTGACGAAAATTATATTCCCAAGATCTCGAAGATCTTGGATCCACCCAAAGATCGTTACTTCCGTCCCTCTAAGAGATGGAGTTATCATGTCTGAATAATGCGTTCTGCGCCAGTCACCCAGAGACTCAATATCCACCATCGAAGCTCACAACCTCGTGTCCTTGTATTAATTGACGTTTACCAAGATCAAGATCAATGACTTGTCTCAAGAAGTTATAACCTCTCAGAGGACCCTCTCACTTTCAGATCGTTCTTCTATGGAACGGCAACGGGGCTACGATCAATAAATTAGTTTCTAATTCCAAGACAGAAATTAGATGCGGCATGTTACTTAGTCAAACCTTAGTTCGAATCGAAATTAAGGCAGACCATAATGCATTTATTGTCCGCCTCATCTAGCCTACGGCAAGCAATAGGAGAGAGTGTAAGAACGAAGTCTGTCTCGCTGGAGAG
>JAPKYM010000223.1 GCA_026394315.1 Candidatus Bathyarchaeota archaeon
TATTGCTGCTTAGGCATATCGGCTGGAAGGAAGCTGCTGATACAGTAGAGAAGGCTATTGCGAGAACGGTAAGTCAGAGAAGAGTCACGTATGATCTTGCGCGGCAGCTTGAAGGGGTTCAACCCGTAGGAACTTCGAAGTTTGCAGACGCAGTAATTGAAAACATGCAAGTGATCTGACGCGTCGACTACTTGCATGACTGTGTTGTGAGTTTTACAGGAAGCCTGGATTAAGGGTTTCATCACACTCTAGTCTAACGTGTTTTTCTTACTTTCCAGCGCGCTATTCTCACCTTTTCATCAGAACTCTGGGCTATGCCAGCAAAATGTCTTAATAACCAATGTCTGAACTGAGAATTAGAATGCGGGGATGATTGAAAAATGGCTGTAGTGACTGGACGGGTCTCTCTGAAGACCAAGGGTGAAAGTGACATTATAGACGTTACGGATAATGTAGGAGAAGCTGTCAAGAACTCTAGATTACGACGGGGAATCGCTACCATCTTTGTGCCAGGTTCTACAGGGGCACTCACCACTATAGAGTATGAACCAGGATTGCTGCATGATTTGCCCACAGCCTTGGAAAGGGTTGCTCCGAGAGAAACAAGTTATGAACATGACAAGAGATGGCATGATGGAAACGGCCACTCTCACGTACGAGCCTCGATCCTAGGTCCGAGCCTGACGGTGCCCTTCGAGGATGGGAAATTGATCTTGGGAACTTGGCAGCAAATAATATTCATTGAACTCGACGTTCGCGCAAGAACAAGAGACCTAGTAGTCCAGATAATCGGTGAGTAATCGCACACCGGAAGCGCTGCAAAGGGAAAAAATGGGGCAGGGTTCTCTATTGGGATTTGCCGCACACAGGACAGAATGTTGCCCCAGCAGGAATCTGTGCTCCACAGGACATGCAGAACTTCTTTTCAGAAGTTGTGGCAACTGCTGCTGAAGTTGTGCCAGGAGCTACGGCGTCAGTGTACACTAGGGCTGCTGATCTTGAAACGAAGACGCCGAATATTGGTGATACTATTATTGAAATAAGCCAGCCAATTACAGGCACAGCGCCTATTGCACCAACAATTATTGCGAAGATGAACATCACTATCAGCCATATGACGTATTGACCCCAACCTATCTTTCCAATGATGTTTACAATTTCGCCAACAGCGAAGGCCTTACCAAAGCTTCCCGTCTTCACCAAGTGAACAATCGCCATAGCCATAATGATAGCGACTGCAAAAGCCAAGATTATGCCAACAGCCATGAGCACTACACCAAAGCCTAGCGGAACCAACCAAACGACTGGACTGTAGGGTCCGGCCATGTAAGGCGCAAATAGCGTAACAGCGCCAGCAGCGATCAGTACCGCTGGTATTATCATGTATATTATTGCGACCACAGAGATCTTCAATCCGTCGATCCAAAACTCCCCATACTTCTCGAGTTTTGGCGGTGTGTTTGATTCAGGGGTTTCCTTAATGACTCTCGCCATGAATCCGTAAATGATCAGGTTGACGATCGGTATTATGTGAAGTATGATCAGTATCGCCAGCCTGCCAAAGTCATCAAAGAGTCTTCTAGTATAATCTGTGGATGAGTTAATGTTCTGTCCAAGATCCAAAAACATTCACCAATTAGTATTCTTCATGAATTGTTATAATGCTTCCCATGAAAGCTCGGCTAGAGGCGGAGTTACCTTGAGTTCAACAGAGGGCTATCGACGGCTTAACGCGTAGCTGGCCAGTCCAATAATCAGGATTGATACTCCTGCGATTCCCCAACCCTTCCACGTCGAGTTAAGGAACTCGTTCAGGTACAAAGCGCAGGTCCCGAATAGAAATATTAGGCCTACAACAGCGATGGCGAATCCTGCAACCATCAGCATCAGTTTCTTCATGACGTTCCGAATGAAATCTGTGAGGTATGATTTCGCTTTCTTATCTAGATCGGTAAGGACCTTGCCAACCATTATCGAAGAGACTATTTCGATTAGGCTTTCGAGGAATCCTTCTTTCGGCATATTTAGCGCCTTGATAGGGATGCTCCAATTATAAGTCCGATTACTACTCCGGCTATAAATACGACGCCTGCTGACTCAAGCGGTCTTCTCTTGATCATAGCTTCGACTTCAACCCTTGAAGTCTCCACAACTTCTGCAAGGTCACCGAGCCTCTTCTGTAGCTCGTCAACAGTCATCTTAGCTTTCTCAGCCATTACATCTTTCCTCCAATCAATACGAGTCGGGCTTCTGTTCGTATAAACATATTGTAGGGACTTCTGCACTCGCTCCATCAATCGTTTGATCTAGGGCTCAGAACTACACCCAGAGCCAGGCCGAGCACGAATGCCATCGCCAGCGATAGGAAGGGTAAGTATGAGATCTCATCTTCCAGCCCGTGCATCTTCTCACGCACGATGTCTCGTCTAAGTTCAAGGAGATCCTCGATCTGGTCCTCAGAAAATGCGTCGGAGGGAGGCTTTGACTTCACCATGATGGATCACTGATAGGGTTACTATATGAAACAAAAACGCCCACTTAAATGCTTCCAGGCAAGAATTACCGTGAATCAGCTCTTACCCTTGGTATGAAAGGATACAGCTTAACCTTTCCAAGCCGTGGCCCCAGTTTTGCGACAACTCCTGGCGCTTCTGTCCCAAGCTTACATGTCAGGATGTTCGACACAAGGCTCGTACGGTCGGTCTTTATAACGTCCTTGTCCAAGCCAGACCGTCGAATAGTCCCACTTACTCTACTCAAGCTTGAGCCTATGACTACAACTCTGTCGAAAGGACACCTCTCCCAATCTCGAAAATGTGAATCCTGTCTGTCCGTAAGTGCAAGGGTGATCCTTCCAGAGCCGTCAAGGTCTTCTATCCTCACATTCAAGGGCAAACCATCATGAAGGCAGAATCGTCGAGTTATTTGTCCTAGGGATTGGATATTACCATCAACGAGTTGAGAACGCATCCTATGCAGAGGGTACAGACCATCACGCTTGAACGGCGAGAATATGCCTATGTCCAAGTAAAGGCCATATCCAACTCTTCCTGAGTCCACAACGAAGCCGCGATAGATATCACCCAGCTTCAGCTTGGAAGAATGAACCGGTGCAACCCCGTATTCTCGACCCAAGATCTCGGTAAGGACTTCGCTATCTTCTCCCTCGTATTCGACTGAGGCCCACCCATCATCTGTCATAGCTATCTTTTTCACGTTGACCTCCAAGCCGACACAGATCTTTCGAAGCTCTGTTTCTAGCTCTTGAGTCCCTTCTTGGTGAAGGTACAGTTCCAGCTTTTCTGATAGTATGGTCTTCATCAAAATCCCCCAAGGAAACCCACGCCATTTATGGGTGGGAGGAATTGGGGGTTCTCGTATTTACTGAATATTTGCTGGTTGAAAAGTCGCTTACACTCTCCTAGTTTCGCAGTCTGTGTGAAACGTTTGTTTGCCAGACTAAACCTATGCAGTGATAGATCGTCCATGAATCCTCCAACTCTAGCAAGTCCATTCTGGTACTGAACCACGTCACCTTTCCTAAATGGTGAGATACTCCATGAGCCACCATACCTTCTACGGATACCACCCTTATCAGGTTCAGACCAAATTTCTTACGTAGTTCGGCAGTCTCTATGCCCATGTAGAGGGTGAGTTCCCCAAGCTCTTTCAGATGCTTGTAGAATTCTGCCTTACCGATCTCAACGGTGCTGAAGTGCTTACCCCACCTCTTCATGTAGTGGTTGAACCTCACATCCTCAGCAGCAAATTGATTGATGGGATAGATTTTGCATAGCTCGTCTACGATTTCAATTCGGAAGTCTACCTTTGCCTTCTGGCTTGGAGCGATCCATCCATTTGGCCTACGTCTGTTATCGAACCGTTTGGCTCTTCTCGGTGTATTCCTGTATCGTCTTGCTCTACGCATTCGCCTACGTTGTTCAAGCTTCTCAGCCACCTTTGAGGGAAGCACAAGCATAGCACATGTCAAAACCGACTCCTTGGAAACTACAGTTACTCCATCCCACTTGCTTCCGGGATCCTCTGCAAGACATACTGGTTGTTTCTCAATGCCAACCCGTCTTAGCATCTGTATGTAGAATTGTCCGAGCTTGTTCCACCGTTTCTCCGCTACTCCATCCTTCAACAGCTTTCTTGCCCTCTGGGGAGTCGTAGGCATCAATGGTTTCCCATCGATGCCCACAACTGGAACCTTGAGGGTTGGCGATATTCGCCCTCCCTTCGGAGTTTTGTGACCTTCGACGCTGCATGGAAGGCTTAGGCTACTGCTTACAGTAGCCGTGCCATTTAGTGGTTCTGACGCAGAGGATAGGACTAGGTCTCGCATCCTATCGTGCTTGTAGCCTTTCACGCCGCTAACTCGGCTTTCGCCGAGCCGTCTAGTCAAGGTTTGCATTGTTTCCACCATCACAAGCCCACGGTTTTAACCGTGGGTCTCTGACTGATTCAGCCAGTTGGTATTTCTGTTGATTTCCTCGTGAAGTCTCTTCAGTCTCGGTATTGAGGGGTGATCCCGGCCTAGTTTGAGAGAGAAGTCTTCGATCACATCGTCTATCCTGGTGACTATGCTTCCACTAACGAGTTTGTCAGCGTAGCAGACAGATCGGAAGA
>JAPKYM010000372.1 GCA_026394315.1 Candidatus Bathyarchaeota archaeon
TTGCCCTCCAGAGAAATATGGATCTCATGCAGAGTGACATTGAAAGAATTCAAAATGAGCTATCACAGTCAAAGGGTGAGTTAGAAAACATCACAAACAATGCTTGGGCTATACAAGAACGGATTACAAAAGCTAGGGACGATCTTCAATCATTTGTGCGGAAGAAATCTGAGCTTGAACCTGCTCTCAGGGAGCTTGAGGATCAGAAGACCTCCCTTACTGTAAGTGTTCGCACAGAGGAGATCCAAAAGGCCGAACGACAGTACGCTCTGATGCTTGAAGAGTTGAATCAATCAAGATCGAGAAAAGCCATTGTCGATTCAAGATTGTCAAGTATGAGTAACGCGATAGAATCCAAATCTAAAGTCTTGGAGCGGACAAGAGACCAACTGAATTATGTCTTAGGAAGAGAACAGGAAATCCTATCTCAGCTGGAATCCGCAGAGAAGCAGCTTGAAGTATCGAATAGCAGGCTCACGCAGATAACTTCAGAAAGGAAAGACCTTACCTCATCACTTGAAGACCTTAAGAAGAGCGCAGTAGAGACTCAGGCCAAACTTGACCAGATGAACGAGTCACTGCGAAAGAATGAAAGAGAATTGGAGCCTCTGAGTTCGAACCTCACCATGCTAAGCGTCGAACTCAACAAGAAAGAGCTCGAGAAGAACTACTTGATGGAAGAACTAGGCAAACTCGGATTCGGAAACCCTCTTAAGATTTCTGATTTCGACGCCAAGAGAGCCGAGGATAATATGTCAATGCTCAGGGAGGAACTAAGACAGATAGGAGCAATAAACGAACTCGCTGTTGCACACTACGAAGAGCAGAGAGGAAACTACAAGCAATTGTCCATAAGAATAAACCAGCTCGAACAAGAGAAACAGTCAATCGTCAAGTTCATGGATGAAATGGAACAAAAGAAACGAGATACCTTCATGAGCGTATTTGAAACACTGAATCACAACTTCAACGACATCTTCTCAAAGATCACTGAAGGCGGAACGGGTAGGCTAGTTCTTGAGAATCCCGAAGATCTCTTCAGTGGAGGAGTGGATATGACCCTAGCATTTCCAGGAAAACCCGGGCTATCCATCGGCAGCGCCAGTGGAGGTGAGAAATCAGTAGTCGCCGTCTGCTTTCTCCTTGCCCTTCAAGCAATACATCCAATGCCATTCTACGTTTTCGACGAGATAGACGCACACCTTGACATGGTCAACTCTCAGAGATTAGCCGACCTTCTGAAAGAACGGTCGGCAAACTCCCAATTCGTAGTGGTGTCTCTGAAGGACTCCACTATAGCAAGGGCCAACGGTGTTTACGGAGTATTCATACAAGATGGTGTATCGCAGGTCATCTCACTCCCGAAGGTGGAGGCCCGACCTAATGCCTGAGCTTGAGAAACCGTTCTGGATGTATCCGCCCTATTTGATCTTATTTGACCTTCTGAGACTGCACCGGATCAAGCCATGGGACGTAAACATCGCTAACCTCCTCAACACGTTTCTAGCTGAGATGAAGGGAAGAGGCCCTGTTGATTTCTCAGCCTCAGGTACCGCGCTTCTAAGCTCATCAGTTATTCATAGAATGAAATCTGAGTTGGTCCTCAAGATGGAAGAGCCTCCCAAGCCCCCACTCCAGAGACCTCAAGAAGATATCCCTCCGCCGCTGCCTCTCCCCTTGAGGTTCGAATATACCGCAACTCCTATCGAGGAAGTCTTAAAGGCCATCGAAGAAGTCCTCAGAAGCGAACTTCAACTCCTATCAAAGGAAGTCCCCTGCCTAAGACCCACACCTGTAATCGAGACGCTTGATGACTTCATCACAAATATCCAAGATCATCTGGAAAACCTCTACCACAGGCTTATTCATGAGTATAGGTCTGACGAAGAGATATCGTTCAAAAGACTTACTCTACAAATGAGCATACAGGAGATGGTGAGGACCTTTCTTCTCATGCTTTTCCTAGCAAGCCGGGGAAGGATAAGATTAGCGCAGGAATCAGAGTTCGGAGATATAAACATCAAGGTGGGAAAATCTGGTGGAAGTTCTGAAGGACCCCAACAACATAATGAGGACTAAGGAGAAACGTCAGATCGACCTTATTGAAGCAGGTCTTTACGCAGCCGGAAGGCCACTCGACCTAGATACTCTATCGGCCCTAATCAATGTGAAATCAGAGACAAATGTGAGATCTCTTGTGGAACAGCTGATCAACAGATACAACGAAGTAAATGGTGCCATACAACTGTTGCGGCTCCAAGACGGAAGATATGTAATGCAGCTAAGGCCAGACCTAGTTCAGGGAATAATGAGGCTGGTCTCAAAGAAACTGCTAACAAGAGGGCCCCTCAAGACCCTCTCATTTATCGCGATCAAACAACCTGTCACACAAGCCTACGTTGTCAAAGTCAGAGGGAACCTGGCTTACGGACATGTCAAGGCTCTTTGTGATAAAGGCCTAGTGTCAGAAGAGCGCCTTGGACGAACCAAAGTGCTCAGAACCACCACCGCCTTCGCAGACTACTTCAATCTTAGCAGTGAACCAAGGGCAATGAAGTATCAACTTGAGAGGATCTTTGAAAAGATGAAAACTAAAAACACGAAAATGAGTTTTGGTTCAGAGTCAAGCTATAGAAATCACGATAAAGACCGAAAGATGGCCAAATAGTTGCAGATGACCCTAGACTGCACAACCCTTATATGAATCATGCCTGTGGAAACTCCCAGAACCCAAAGATGTGAAAAATAAGATGCCTCAGTGGCACGGTGGCTTGACGAAGCGGAAGAAATCCGGTGGAAGACGAAGAGCCTACAGAGGAAAAAGAGCCTTTGAGACAGGCGGAGAACCGACACAGACCTCTGTCGGAGAAGTTAGACTGGTCAGAAACAGATCTCGCGGTGGAAATTCCAAACCTAAACTCCTAGCTTCGAATCAAGCAAACGTTACCGATCCGTCTTCACGCGTGACCAAGAAAGTTGAGATTGTGCGTGTAGTGAAGAATCCTTCTAATGTGGACTACGAAAGAAGGGGAATCATCACCAAGGGAGCAATTATCGAGACTCCGTTAGGTCAAGCCCAAGTGACCTCAAGGCCCGGACAAGACGGAGTCGTAAACGCCATTCTTCTGAAATCGCAATAATCTGGGGGGAATTCACCCTTGAAGCAGCCCGGAAAGGCTGTGCTCTGGCCTGCCAACATTGATTCTTCGAGGACCTCAAAACAGGGCAGGAAGATTCATAGATCGCTTTGTGTGAACTCGCCGAGATTGCAAGAAATGGAGGGCGCAGCCAGAACCCTCGAGTTGGGATTCGACATAATCAAGGGATCGTCGAGACCAAATTCATGGTGGGATAGACCCGGCAGTATCGTAGTTGAAAAGTCCGGGATGAGTAAGAGAGCACTCCTGTCCG
>JAPKYM010000088.1 GCA_026394315.1 Candidatus Bathyarchaeota archaeon
TGCCTTTTCAAAGATGCCTAGTGAAAACAACGATGGAACATATGATATTTTGATGTGGGGGACCCCTGCCGGCAGGTTCGGTAGCATAAAACTGGCCAAAGTAAATGAGACCAAGCTGCTTGATAAGGATCAGTACAGATACTACGCTGGCATTGAGAATAGCAAACCTGAGTGGGTTCAAGATCAAAGTAGCGCGGTCACCGTGATTGATGCGCCAGCAGGCGAGATGTCTGTACAGTACAACGAGTTTCTAGATCGCTGGATAATCACATATTTGAGACAAAATCCTGCCAGTTCAGAAATCGTCTTGAGGGAAGGGGAGAACCCTTGGGGGCCATGGAGCTATCCTCGCGCTCTGATGAGCGGGGACATGTATGGACCTTTCATGCATTCAAGGTATTTCGAGAATAGAGGTGAACAGGTGTACTTCACATTGTCCTCCTGGAGCGAATATAATGTCTATTTGTACGGGATAACATTGGTGAAAAGAAAATAGATCGACAGGAAATCGTTACTGACCCTCCGATGGGAGTTCTGTTGAGCTGAAGTCTTTTGCCGTTAGCGCGCGTCGTTGTGTGTGTATCTCTTGGCGAGCATCGTGTCGTCGAGTCTGTTGGTGTGAGCATCGTAACATGAACTCTTAAGAGCAGGTAATTTTTTTTTCCACAGTTGGTGAGGGCATCTGAAATTGAACCGTTAGGTATTGATTTTGTGTGTGTATTCCTATGCCTTGGTGAGAGCACTCTAATTTGAACCATTGACTAGCGACCTGACACCAAGAAATGATCTCGATCAAGAGGACATAAGTTGCAAGCAGTAAGTCTCGTACCTAGCGTTAGCACGTAAAATTTCGAACCATCTGCTCAGTATGCTCATACTGCAGAAGGGAACTATACATAACAGAAAGATGCCCCGAAGAGAGAACAAGAAGCAAAGATCCTTAGGATGGAACAGTATTCCAATCTTCATTTCAATTCTCTTTTTGAGGATGGCTCTTTTGATTCTTCCCCTCCTTAAAAGGGATCCCGACAGAATTTTCGATGAAATTTGGCCAGAGAAGACGGTAAAGCCAATCGAATTCTGAACTCAAGAATCCTCAAGATCAAGATATCCAAGATAAAGGTTCCAAATGAAAGGCTCAGACACGATATCGGTGATACAGACCGGCTGAGCATGATGATCAACACATTCGGCTGGGTCAGCCCCATTGTAGTAACCGAGGATATGAGGTTAGTCGCCGGGCTCCGCCGCTTGGAGGCTCTAAAGAAAGCCGGAGCAGATCATGTTGAAGCTCAAGCTGTTCCAAATGAGCTTGCCTGGATAATTGAGGGCTTGGAGAATGTTGAGCGCAAACAGCTCAGCTGGCATGAAGTGGCATCCTTCAGAGCTGGGTTTGACGGACAGATGCGCCGCATGCATGGAGGGAGCTCTAAGAGAGGAAGACCTGCAAAGCAGCGAAATGAGATGAAAAGAAATGGTGAACGGTTCACCAATTTTTCAGGGCCTTGGTCAGAGGCAAAGACAGCAGAGATCTTAGGCGTCTCAAGAACAACAATCACACGTGACAAGGAGCTGGTCGACTACGCTAACAAGTATGATGATGTCAAGAATGCAGACAATCGGAAGGAGGCCTTGAAGAATTTCAGACAGATCAAGAAGAAGGAGGAGTTCGAGCGAGCCGGCCAATTCCCCTTCGTACCGAAGATCCACAACATATGGACATTCGAAAAAGAATCGATACTGTTTGGTAAAGAAGGATATCCAGGAGCAATCCCTGGTGGAATAGCTCTGAATGTTCTCCATTACTACACTAGGGAAGGTGACCTCGTGGTTGACCCTATGGCAGGCGGAGGAGCAACCGCAGATGCATGCCGATACATGAAGAGAAGATGCTTAAGCTATGATATTCGGCCCAGCCGAAAATTCGTCAAGGAAAATGATGTCCGAGAAGGCTTCCCACAGGAGACTAAAGGCTGCGACCTCATCTTTCTGGATCCACCCTACTGGAAGATCAAAGCATCCGCCTACAAACATGACTCAAGAGATGTCGCCAGCCTGAGTCTAGAAGATTATCTTTGTTTTCTCAAGAAGTTGGCTCAGGACTGCTATGAAACTGTGGGGGATAATGGTCATGTAGCTTTTCTGATGCAGCCCTACCTGCCTGAACCATCTGAAGGAGACAAGATAATAGATCTACCATTGATCGCTCACCAATACTTTCTTGATGCCGGCTTTCAAGAAGAGAATCGATTCTCCGTTCCATTGGCTAGAGAG
>JAPKYM010000183.1 GCA_026394315.1 Candidatus Bathyarchaeota archaeon
GGATTTGACAAAGCTATCCTGGGAATGAAAGTGGGGGAAAAGAAAACCGTTACCATCCCATCGGATGAGGCTTACGGCCCACACCTTGATGACATGGTAGTAGAAGTACCCCGGGAGAAACTTCCCAGCAACATAGAGCCAGAGGTTGGTCAAATGTTGGAGGCGACTCGACCGGACGGTGAGAAAATTGGATTCATCATCACTAATATCTCTGACAACAATACGGTCACCCTGGATGCCAACCATCCTCTTGCCGGCAAAGACCTGACGTTTGACATCGAGCTGGTGAAGATACAATAAATTGCCCCTTCTTCTTTCTCGATACATAGTCCGGCGATAAAACCGTACGGATTCTTGCGGTCTTAGTTCGCCCCAGCCACACTCAAAGCTACTATCAAATGGTTCATGAGTGAACAAAGTGGCTGATTGTTCAGCCGAGATTCTTTGTTGCGTTTAGATACCCAGACAAACAAGCAAGGCGCATTAAGTGTTTTATGGAATTCAAGGGCAAACCTAGTTTCCCGAAATGATGTAATGAGCTGTCTCTTGAAAGTAGCTTTCGCAATTTTGTTTATCAATCAAATGCCCAAGAAATCTGACTGAACTCAAGAAAACCAGAATAGAATGAAAACAAGAGAAAATCAGATGGTCTTTATTTACCGAAAATCGTAGCGCAGTGGCTAAGCCGGGCACAGAAACAGCTTCTATGTCTACGCCCTTGGACAAGCCCGCAAAACTTGAATGAGCGGACTGCGAGCCTTTACGATAAACTTGACAGTACAAGTATTTATAGAAATGATTTTCGTTGCAGGTCGGAGGATATGCACGATCAATCAGTTTCACATTCTCCTCCAGAGGCTTCCCCGTCCAGGATGATATGTTCCTGCCCCATTTTGCGATATAATGTGCTCTCCTTTCCGTTACCAATTGGGCATCGGACACAGAGAGACCACTAAGATTCTCTAACCTAAGTTTCTTCAGATGGGTGTAAGTCTTATAAGCCTCAACATACTGAAACTCTTGGTATCGCGTGATATCATCAGCTATTAAATACTTCGCAAGTAAACCCATGGAAATTACACTTTCCAACATGGACCGTGACAGAGTATAAATATCAGCTACCCTTTCATGCTCTGCAAGATACCTTACTGTGAGGAATGTGGAAAAATTGCGATCATGATTAAGAAAAACGAGATTAGTGCGTACTGGGTCCTTTCCGACCTTCAGTGGGTACAAGGCGTTCAATTGGAAATCTAACGCCTCTTTACTGACCCTCATGAAATTGGATATCGTAAATTTGCCTTCCAATGGAGTGCCTTCCTCGCTGATTGCCTCTAAGTTGAGTTACATAAGGCAACGAGTGAGCTCATATCAGCGTACAGAGACTTTATCATACTTGCTGGATAACAGACAGTCATCTTCCAGTCGGTTGGACATTCTGACGGAATGTGAGGGACGAGCAAACGCCAAAGAATTGGGATGTTGGTTGGAAGCTCGAGTCCTTATAGCCCATAGGTAGCTCTCAAGAAGTAGTACCTCGGTATCCAGAGCCGGTCTGCTTAATTACCTTGCCAATTTCCTTTAGATTCTTTGTTGATTCACTCAATATGCTCTCGATCGTAGCTACTTTGTGAAAGGCACGGATTAATGTATGTATACACGAACCAAGCATGAGAAATAATTCCGAGAGTTGTTCGTTCCAAGTCTTCTTCAATTCATTCTTGGAAGATGGTTTCTTCCCAATAAAAGTTCCTATGTGAAAAGTCGACCCATACAATGTTCCATGGAGCGCTTCTGAGGCATCATCATAGATTCCCAGAATGGCGAACATTAGATAGCCTATTTCAATTTCTCCCTTCCGTGCTATGGACTCCAACATACCTGACAGGTTTCGCGAAGTCCATCTGGTTTTTGGCTTGCCCGTGTCGCTCGTAAAGATGTCAACAGCTTTCTTTAACTCGGACTCCTTTTCTAAATCAATAGAGCCTGACCATCTTAGACTCACCTTTAAGTCTCCTGCAGTGAAATTACGGTCTAGTACTCTATACGCTTTTTGTCTTGTGTACGCCAGGTATCTCGAATATTCCTCCTCGTCACAAGAAAGAAGAAACGTATAATTGATGAGCCTTTCAAGAAATGACCTTGCTAGCATGTAGCATTCATTAAGATGCAATTGCATCGATAGAAGGCTAATAGATGTTCCCGTATGATGGATGCTAAATAGCAAAGGATATAGTGTTCCTAGACGGGTGTTGTCTAAGTGTTTCAAGTTAGTAAATTGGTACTGGTATAGGTTCTCTAGCAAACCAAGCTGACTATTATAGAAGTTGAAGAAAAGACGGGTTGTTTCGTCAGACCCAAACTTGTGTTGACTTGCCATTAGACCCCCAAATCTTCGTAGACCTAATTAAAGTGATTCATGGCTGCGGTTATGCCGTCTGTTATGACGCAACTGATGGCTTCGGCCACTCTGGTGATAGTGGGCTTGATTGCTACATCTTCTTGCAGGGTGAAGTCGCTGAGCACGTAGTTGACTATAACCTCTTCGTCGGTGATTGCCGTGCCGTCTTCTTCGGTCGGGCGGCCGATGCCTACCTTGATGCGGCAGAAATCTTTGCTTCC
>JAPKYM010000153.1 GCA_026394315.1 Candidatus Bathyarchaeota archaeon
CGGGTGGCTTTACTGTGACACAAGGACCGCCTACTATATCCTCGGTCAGTCCCCGCCAGGGCGCTCCGGGGCAAAAACTCACTGTCACCATGAATGGCAGTAACTTCACTGGAGCTACAGCAGTATCCTTTGGCTCAGGCATCACTGTGAATAGCTTCACTGTAAACAGCGGTAGCCAGATAACAGCTAACATCAGCATAACCTCCAATGCTGGTCTTGGGCCAAGAAATATGAGCGTCACCACTCCAGCAGGCACAGGTACCCTGATAGGCGGCTTCACCGTGACGCGGGGCCCACCCACTATATCCTCGGTCAGTCCTAGCCGGGGCGCTCGGGGACAAACACTCACTGTCACTATCAGCGGCAGTAACTTCACAGGAACTACAGCAGTATCCTTTGGCTCAGGTATCACCGTGAATAGCTTCACCGCAAGTAGATCTACACAGATAAAAGCTAACATCACTATCGGCATTGCTGCTACTCTCGGGCCAAGGAATGTGAGCGTCACGACCCCAGGAGGCACAAGTACCCTGACAGGTGGCTTCACTGTGACATAGGCACGAGTCTATAACAAGAAGAAAAGAAATAAGCCAGTCCTTGTGGAGCGCCTGTTTTCCGAATGAATGTACACTTAAGCTCAGGTATCGCCTTTGTAGATACCCACGGGCAGAGCCCGTGGCACTTTGAAATCTTCAAGCTATGCTTGACGCCCTTCGGGCGAATTCTCATTCACCCACAGGCAAAGCCCGTGGAACCCTGCCCTTCGGGTTCTTGGAGTGGCTGGTTCATCCGAGAAAGCGCTCAGGGTAAATCGTCAGAAAGTTCAATCATGCTAACGTAGAATAGCTCAGCCTCCACACCCTCTCCCTATCCAACACCACTCCCAAGCTCTGAAATTCAAAACAAAGCCCCCCAAATCACAGCACGAGGCCAAGGACGTCACAGCGGCTCAGAATAATTTGGAAATTAAAGCTATAACTATAGAGGACGTTAGTATAGCTATAATTTCCAAAAACCCTGACGCGATCAATGAACCTATGTACTGTAAATACAAATGCGTTGAATTGTAGTGCTTTAGGGGTGGGTTATAGTTAAGTATTTGAGTGTATAATTTGGGGTCCCGCTTATCCCCGAAGCACTCCCCGGCTGCTAAGAGATCTTCTTGAGCGTGCAGAGGACTCGGGACCGCCATGTGTTGCCTAGTAATCTTGCGTGTGAGAGCCGCAAGAATGGTGGGAAAAGTGATGAAGAATGAAGTACTTTGAGGTTGACCAGCATAGTACTTTGGTGCTAAAAGGTAATTACCATCAGGGAGAGATGCTCCAGGAACTGCTTCGGAGATAGGACATAATGAGCATATTCAGGGATTCGATTCTGATAGTCGAAGGCGACGAATCAGCAAAGTTGATGCTCTTGTTGAGCCTGTCTAGAGAGTGCAGTTACAGTGTTGCTGTGTCAACTGCCCAGGATGCTGTGGACAAGTGCGCAGCCTACGATTTCGATGTGGTTATCTTGGACGCTATGATGCCAAGAACGCCGGTGGCAGAATTGCTGCCCAGGCTGGTTGAGAGATGTCCTGAGACTCAGTTTATTGTGGTCCAGGAAACGCTGGATAGGGAAGCAATACAAGAGAGTATCCGCTTGGGCGCTTGTGATTATGTGACAAAACCCTTCAGCATCCGCGATGTAGTCGCGCGAGTCCAAGCTTCTATGGCGAGAAAGAGGCTGACTGCCGATAAAAGGCAGCCGCCAAGCAGCGGCACAAGACGGCCAGCGCCTTGGTCATGACTTCCACAGGATATATTTTCAGCTCTGCCATCATCTCCGCGAAACCCAGTGTTTTTGGAGCATCTGGCTGTCGTTGTCCAGGGAAAATGTCAGGGTATACTGTTCAGCGATTTTGTCAGTAGAGTTGCCAGGATATCATCGTAGTAATTCCCATCGACGCTTGGGATTTGTACTCGGACAGCCTGTCTGCATCTACTTGTTCAGTTCACCAGAAGCCCTAGGATTTCAAAATGGCTGCAGTATGACGGCTAACGTTCTTGCATCTTCTAGCCCTAAAGATACGTCTATCTACTACGAAGTGTCCTTTCATGCCCCTACCCGTGAAAGCAGGAAGCCCCAGCCTCAAATGTTAAAGTCCTTCTTCCTGTTACCATAGTACTATTCAAATAGAGTCACTTGGTCGATTGTGATGAGAAGCAAAGTAGCTATAGTATTGATGGGATGACTTACAGGTAGATTAAGGTAAGTGATATGGTAGATAAGAACCAGAAGAGCGGCATGCTAACAGTAAGGGAAATAAGTCGACTTCTGCACATCCATCCAAATACTGTAAGACGGTGGAGTGAGCAGGGAATAATAAAGTCATACCGCATAGGGCCACGGGGCGACCGACGGTTCAAGTGGGAGGATATTATCCAATTAGGTGTCGAAATACCCGAGGATATGAAAGCTGGAGCAAACCCGAGCACATTCAATTCTCAATCAAGAGCATAGATCACAGAGATAGTAAGGAATCTGATTGCCAGAGCCAAAAGATGAGTGTGGAGTATTGCGAGAACTGGTCGAATGTGGTGACAGCACTAAAGAAGCTCGTAAGAGTTAAGGGCTCCGAGTCTTTTGGCAGATTGTTAATCACATTTTTTCAAATCAATGCTAATACTCATATCGTTTTGAATATTAGGCATACTTCATATTCGTTTGTTAATAAGACTTCTGGCCTTGACCTAGCCCCGAGGTGATTTGGTGGATAAGCCAACCTCGGGGCTTCATTTCCAATTGTTGATTCATTAGCGCTCCGAAACGACTTCCTAAAAGAAAAACCCCGGGGCTTTTCGTGCTCCCGGGGTCTCTCCTCTTTGTTCAGCTTTCAGTTTGAACGTTTAAAGTTTAGTCACTATTTTATTGCGCTGCCTCAATTTCGGCCAAGGCAGCACAATCGTACCCGCACCACGACATCACGGCATGGGCGGCGATGAAGATGTC
>JAPKYM010000191.1 GCA_026394315.1 Candidatus Bathyarchaeota archaeon
AGATGCCAAGGGTAAGTATGATGCTGTTGTCATAGATTGCGGGGTAAAAAAAAGTATCCTAACTCAACTGACTCTCAAAGGCGTAAATCTCCATATCATCCCCTATGACTTCTCTCCAAAGAAAGTCATGGAGTACGATCCCGACGCCGTCTTTGTTTCTAACGGTCCAGGAGATCCAGCCAAAGTGACTCCAACCATTCAGACCATCAAAAGTCTTGCCGGTGAAGTTCCAATAGCAGGCATATGCTTAGGGCTGCAGCTCACAAGCCTGGCTTTGGGTGCAAACACCTTCAAACTGAAGTTTGGTCATCGAGGCGCAAACCAGCCTGTAAAAGATCTTGAGACAGGCAGAGTCTTCATATCAACCCAAAATCATGGGTTCGCAGTCGACACCGAATCTCTAGAAGGGACTGGACTAAAACTGATCCAAAAAAACCTGAACGACATGACTCCAGAAGGAATCAGGCATAACAAGCTACCAATAATGGCAGTCCAGTACCATCCTGAGGCAGGCCCTGGGCCACATGACACCTACTTCTTCTTCGATAGATTCATCAAGATGTTGGAGCAACGGTGAGCTTGCCAAAAAGAGAAGACCTAAAGAAGATACTAATAATCGGATCCGGACCAATAGTAATCGGTCAAGCAGCAGAATTTGACTACTCCGGAAGTCAAGCCTGCAAAGCTCTTCGCGAGGAAGGATACAAAGTTGTCCTGGTCAACTCTAATCCTGCCACAATAATGACCGACCCAGAGATCGCCGATCGAACCTACATTGAGCCCTTGACTCCTGACATCCTTGAAAGGATCATAGATATCGAAAAGCCCGACTCCCTTCTGCCAACACTCGGGGGACAGACAGGGCTCAATCTGGCCACGATACTTGCTGAAAGCGGCGTCTTAGACAGGCATGGAGTAGAACTCATTGGGGCAAAACTTGAAGCCATCAAAAAGGCAGAGGACAGAGAACTCTTCAGAGAATCCATGATAAAGGTGGGTCTTGATGTTCCGAAAAGCAGCGTAGTTAGATCCGTTGAGGAAGCCTCCGAGGTTGCCCAACAACTAGACTACCCGGTTGTGATAAGGCCATCTTTCACACTAGGTGGGACAGGCGGAGGAATAGCGAACAACATCAGAGAACTCAGGCAGATTGTTGAGCAGGGCTTGGGACTAAGCCTGATACATCAGGTGCTAATCGAGGAGGGTTTGCTCGGGTGGAAAGAGTATGAGCTCGAGGTAATGAGAGACCTTGCTGATAATGTCGTTATAGTCTGCTCAGTAGAAAACATGGATCCGATGGGGGTCCATACAGGTGACAGTATAACAGTGGCACCAGCACAAACCCTTACAGATGTTGAGTATCAAAATCTCCGAGACGGATCCATCAAGATAATGAGGGAGATAGGGGTTGAAACGGGCGGAAGCAACATTCAGTTTGCAACGAATCCGAGAACCGGTAGAATAGTAGCCATAGAGATGAACCCACGTGTATCCAGATCGTCCGCCCTCGCTTCCAAGGCAACAGGATTCCCCATCGCCAAGATAGCAGCGAAACTGGCTATAGGCTACACTCTCGACGAGATCCCGAATGATATCACAAAAGGGACTCTTGCATGTTTTGAACCTACAATTGACTATGTAGTTGTCAAGATACCAAGATTCGCCTTCGACAAGTTCCCAACTGCCGACAGCACTCTTACAACACAAATGAAGAGTGTCGGAGAGGTGATGGCAATTGGAAGAACGTTCGAAGAAGCACTTCAAAAAGCCATCCGATCTCTGGAGATAGGAAGGGGTGGACTTGGAGGAGACGGCAAAGACAAGAACCCGTCAAAGGAAGAAATACTCAGGAGACTGAGAATACCAAATCACGAACGAGTATTCTACATTAGATATGCAATAAAGAAAGGAATGAGAATCGACGAAATAGCCCAGCTCACAAAGATCGATCTATGGTTCATCGATCGTATCAAAAACATAGCTGAAATGGAGGAGAAACTGAAAAAATTCAGCTTAACCACAATCTCGGATGAAGTTTTAAGGGAAGCAAAAACCCTTGGTTTCTCTGATATACAGATCGCCTACCTTCTCAAGACAAATGAAAATGATGTACGAAAAAGGAGAAAATCTACTAACACTGTCGCAGTATACAAAATGGTAGACACTTGTGCGGGAGAATTCGAAGCAAAGACGCCTTATTACTACTCCACATATGAAAAGGAAAATGAGGCAACCCCAACAGGAAGAAAGAAGATAGTAATACTGGGATCTGGACCGAATAGGATTGGCCAAGGCATAGAGTTTGACTATTGCTGCGTCCATAGTGTCCTCTCACTAAGAAACGAAGACTATGAGACAGTAATGGTGAACAGCAATCCGGAGACCGTGTCAACTGATTACGACACTTCGGACAGGCTCTACTTCGAACCCATAACCCTTGAAGATGTTCTGAATATAGTGGAGAATGAGCGGCCAGAGGGGGTATTCGTCCAGTTCGGCGGTCAAACTCCATTGAACATAACGAAAAAACTATCAGAGAATGGAGTGAGAATTCTGGGTACACCTCCTGACGCAATTGACGTAGCCGAAAATAGAGAAAAATTCGCGGAACTGCTGGAGGAACTGGGTATTCCACAGCCGGCAAACGGAATAGCCTACAACATAGACCAAGCAACAGAGGTGGCAAGGAAGTTGGGATACCCAGTCTTGGTTAGGCCGTCCTACGTCTTGGGTGGAAGAGCGATGGACATAACCTATGACGATGAGGCCCTAGAGGATTACATGACCGAAGCACTAGAAGTATCCCCCGAGAAACCAATATTGATAGACAAGTTTATCGAGGACGCGTTAGAAGTCGAGGTCGATGCCCTTTGTGACGGGGAAGAGGTCATCATAGGGGGCATCATGGAACACATAGAAGAGGCAGGAGTCCATTCAGGCGATTCAGCTTGCGCACTTCCACCCATAAGCCTCAGCGACAGAGTAATCGAGAAGATAAAAGTCTATACAAGGAAGATCGCGCTTGCATTGGGGGTCGTCGGATTAACGAATATTCAGTACGCAGTCAAAGACGAAGTTGTATATGTCATTGAAGCAAATCCAAGAGCGTCAAGGACTGTGCCCTTCGTAAGTAAAGCAACAGGGTTACCATTGGCAAAGATCGCCGCCAAGATAATGATTGGCAAAAAAATCAGAGAATTAGGTATCGAAGAACGGTTGACTCTGAAACATGTGGCTGTGAAAGAGGCGGTTTTTCCATTCAACAAACTGCCCGGGGTGGATCCTACACTAGCTCCAGAGATGAAGTCAACTGGAGAAGTCATGGGTATAGACTACGATTTTGGAATGGCATATTACAAAGCCGAGCTCGCAGCAGGGATGAGGCTTCCCACGAGTGGCAAGGCATTCATAAGCGTAAAGGATAGAGACAAACCAAAGATCATCCAAGTTGCTAGGGGACTTATGGGTCTTGGATTTGAGTTGCTGGCCACAAAGGGAACGGCAGAATACCTGAGCAAAGCCGGAATAAGTGCGAAAGCTGTACCTAAGACCACCGAAGGTAGACCCAATGTTGTTGATTTGGTGATTAACAAAGAAGTCGATCTCATAGTCAATACTCCAAGTGGAAAAGGTCCGAAAAAGGAGGGATACGAAATTAGGAGGGCTGCGGTCGAGCATAATGTTCCTTACATTACCACAATTCCAGCTGCCTTGGCCGCTGTCAAGGGTGGAGAAGCAATAAAGAAAGGTGTTATGACAATAAAGCCTCTGCAAGAGTACAACGCGGAAACTGAGGCTATGTTCGGGTCAAAGCGAGGGGCTTCGGCCTGAAGCCGTGTTATCGTTCTTTGCTTCGATGACAGAAAATCAAGGGTCTGCATGGTCTGAGATGGTGCCGATTTACTATGAATGATACATCCATCTCTTGTAGAACCATTTCTTTACAATCTCTACTAGAATCAAGTACACTCCAATCAATAACACCAGAATCGCAAAGAAGGCTGGCGGGGGCTCAACGAACTGGAACAATGCTCCCAATGGCGTGAGTGGAAGGATTAGCGAAAAGCCGACGATGCTTAGAGTGCTAATGGTCAATAGCTTACTTGGCCTACTCTTGAAGAAGGGCGTTCTTCTAGTTCTTATGACAAATATTACCAATGTTTGGGTACATAGAGACTCAAGAAACCAAGCAGTCTGAAACATTGGCGCTGTCGCTTTGAAGACTAGTAACATTATGAAGAACGTCAAAAAATCAAATATTGAACTTATTGGACCGATGAATATCATGAACCTCTTTATGAATGAGAGGTCCCACCTTTTTGCTCGTTCGGTATACTCTGGATCGATGTTATCAGTTGGTATCGCTAGCTCGGATAAGTCATAGAGCAGGTTGTTAAGAAGTATCTGTATCGGGAGCATCGGTAGGAATGGCAGAAAGAGAGATGCTGCTGCAACGCTGAACATGTTGCCAAAATTCGAACTGGTTCCCATCATAACATATTTCATTGTATTTCCGAAGGTTTTTCGCCCTTCCAGAACCCCCTCCTGAAGTACCCTCAGACTCTTGCGTAGAAGTATGATGTCTGCAGACTCCTTAGCGACATCTACTGCATTATCAACTGATATCCCGACGTCAGATGTCTTAAGTGAAGGTGAATCATTAATACCATCTCCTAGAAAACCAACAACATGCCCATTTTTTTTCAGCTGGATCATTATTCTGTCCTTTTGAGCGGGTGTGACTCTGGCGAAAATATTTGCTTCTTCGACGACTCTTGCAAGCGCATCATCCTGCATCTCAGCAAGTTCACTTCCCAGAACAATCCTCCTTATCTCAAAGCCTAGCTGTTCACATGTCTTCTTTGTGACCAGCTCATTGTCTCCGGTGAGAATTTTGAGCTCCATACCGGCCCTGCTCAACAGTTGAAGGGATTCTCTTGCAGTCTCTTTTGGCGGATCCATGAATGCTACGAAGCCCAAGAAAACCATGTTGGTCTCGTCATTGACAGAGTATACTGCTTTCTCCTCTCTGGCTTTCTTGTATGCCACTGCTAGGACTCTGAATCCCTTTGAGCTGAGGTCGTAATGCGTCTTCTCAATCTTCTCATGCAGCTCACTTGTTAAATCAAGTGTCTTGTCGGTATTGTCACAGTAGGAACACACTTTGAGTATCTCTTCAGGAGCACCCTTGGCAATCAGAAATCTCTGGCCAGCATGTTCCACAATGACTGAGAGTCGCTTTCTCGTGAAATCAAACGGTACTTCATCTATCTTCTGGTAGTCTTTCACGTCAACCTCTTTGTGTCTGAGTATCGCCTCATCTAGAGGGCTTTTCAAGCCTGTTTGGAAAGAGCTGTTCAAGAAGGAATACAGCAATACTTTTTCACTGTCATTACTCTCGATGTCTATGTGTAGCACTAGCGTTATGATGTTCTCAGTGAGCGTACCGGTCTTGTCTGTGCATAGGACATCCATGCTTCCGAAATTTTGAATTGATGCTAGACGCTTTACGATGACTCCCTTCTTGGACATTTCGAGGGCACCTTTTGAAAGGTTCACCGAGAGGATCATGGGCAGAAGCTCTGGAGTGAGTCCAACTGCCAAGGCTACAGAGAATAGTAGGGACTCCAAGACTCCGTGTTTATAGAGGGCGTTAACGAAAAAGACGAATAGTACAAGAAGGAAAGTGATTTCCATTATCATGAAACCGAATTTCGACAAGCCTCTTTCAAACTCGGTTTCAGGTGGCCTCTCGACGAGCTTCTTGGCTATCTTCCCATATTCTGTGGAGTTGCCAGTTCTCACTACCAGAGCCGTTGATGTCCCACTTACAACCGATGTTCCACAGAACAGGCAATCATTCCGTTCTGTGACCGAAGCTGCTCTTGTAGGTGGGGGTACAGCAGTTTTTTCTACTGGGAATGATTCACCGGTCAATGCCGATTGATTCACGAAAAGATCCTTGGCGTTCACTACCCTTGCGTCGGCAGGCACTATGTCGCCTGCTGAAAGATATATTACATCTCCGGGTACGATTTCGGGGAGTCCCACTTCCAGCTTTCTGTCATCTCGGAGCACAGTAGCTGTCGTAGTCACTTTCTCTCTGAGTGCCTCAGCGGCTCTTTCAGCTTTGGACTCCTGATAGAACAGGAGAATTACACTCATTAGGACTATTGAGAATATTATGATGGCGTTTATAATTTCTCCAACAAAGCCCGAGATCAATCCTGCGAAAAGTAGTATTATTACCAAAGGGCTTCTGAAATGATAAAAGAAATTGGCAATGGCAGTGAACTTCTTTCTCTTGGCAAGCTCATTATAGCCATAGATCTCCAGACGACTTCGAGCTTCCTGAGCTGACAGGCCTGATTGAGAAGTATTCAACTGAGTAATGAGCTCGCTGATTGGCAGAGTTAAGAGGCCGTCTGACGCCGTGACTTGCTGTGCCCAGCTCAAATCTTCCTTAGCACACACAGTTCTTGTGGTCTTCTTCATGATCATCATCTATCAATATGAGCCTCGTGAGTTGAGCTGACGCGTTATCGTGTCGCCCACGCAGTTCCTATAAACATTTCGACAATATGACGTGCAGGTGGAACGGATAACCGGAAATCTTGATGGTCCTTAGGCATCTTCAGATTCGTTGTTCATCATCTGATTCGAAGAGCCCTATTGGATGTTGAAGGATTCTCAAATCTTTCAGCAGATGACAGGTTGACAATGGTTCCAACTATTCAAAAGAGAACCTGCCCGAAACAGCAACAACTTTGAACAGTCTAGCGCGCGCTATCAAAGCGTTGATGTTGCTCCAAAAATAAGGTGTTTATAGTGGAGATCACAACGTCAGAACAGATATGACTGAAGTCTGGACGGTTAATCCTGGAAGGCCCGACGTCAGAATCATCAAAAAAGCAGCGGAGTTAATCAAGAAAGGCAATCTTGTAGCCTTTCCAACAGAAACTGTATACGGGCTTGGTGCAGATGCTCTGAATTCTGAAGCCGTAAAGAAGATATTTCTAGCCAAAGGACGGCCCGTAGACAACCCTCTTATCGTTCATGTGTCTAGCGGGGACTCTGTTTACAGCCTTGCAGGGAATGTTCCCAAGGAAGCAGACGTCTTGATCAGGGAGTTCTTTCCAGGACCCTTAACAATTGTTCTGGAAAAGAAGCCTATAGTTCCTGATGAAACGACCGCGAAGCTTCCTACCGTAGCCATCAGAATGCCCAGTAGCAGAATTGCCTTGGCTTTGATTGAAGCGTCTGGAACGCCCATCGCTGCTCCCTCTGCGAACAAGGCTGGCAGGCCAAGCCCAACAAAAGCGCAGCATGTACTAGAAGATCTGGACGGAAAGGTCGATCTGATTATTGACGGAGGGGCAACGGAGGTCGGGTTAGAGTCGACGGTAGTTGATTTGACCGTAAAGCCACCGCAGATACTGAGGCCAGGCGCGGTGACTCTAGAGATGCTAAGAGGAGTCTTAGGAACAGTGCACATTAGTCCAACCAACACGCAGAATCTTGTTGACAGAGAACTTGTTGCAAGATCGCCAGGGATGAAATACAAGCATTATGCGCCCAAGGCGGAATTACTAGTCGTGATTGGTAGTGACAATGATGTTCAGAGGAAAATCAGTGAGCTGATAAATGATTTCGATACGAAGGGTATGCGAATCGGTGTGGCGACCACAACTGGCAAGAAGTATCATGTCAACCACATCGAGAGTCTCGGGGTTACAAAGCAAGAGATAGCCAAGGGCTTGTTTGACGTTCTGAGAAGATTCGACGAGGTAGATGTTGACGTAATACTGGTTGAGGGGGTTGATGAGGAGGGTCTAGGCCTAGCTATAATGAATCGACTTAGGAAAGCTTCTGGCCACCGGGTCATTGACGCTTAGACGAGTCGTATTACTTTCCTGTTCTCATACTACGCTTCAAATAGCTCTTACTCAGCTTCAAGAGATCGTAGGACTTCATCAACACTCATTAGAGACAGATCATCAAGTCTGGCTTGGCTGGCCAGAACCTTGTATGCTCCAACACATCTTTTGGAGACTTGATCGATTAGTATTGGAGGAAGATTTGGTGGCTGGCCGTCACCAGTGTATCCTCTTCTCATCAGGAAATCTCTCAGAAACTCTTTGTCCAAGGAGTGTGCTTCCTGTCTTTCACCTATACGATAATGTTTCTTGGACCAGAGTCGGGCTGAATCATGAGTTGGAGGTTCATCAATTTGTATTAGTTCACCTTTGACTTTGCCATATTCAAGCTTGAAATCAGGTATCATCAAATCCTTTCTTGCAGCTTCTTTCTTATAGAAGTCGTAGAGCCTGAATGTAGCTTCTTCAAGTATCGACCATTCGTCTCTCGAGACTATCCCCTTGTTAATAGCGTCACTCTTCGACAGTTCAATGTCATGTCCTACTTCACTTTTGGTAGTTGGTGTAAGTATGATCTCAGGCAATTCCTCAGCTAGTTGCAGTCCATTTGGAAGACTTAATCCACTGATGAAGTGTTCCCCCCCAATGTATTTGCGCCATGCCGAACCGTAAATGTGACTTCTGGCGACCCATTCAATATCTATTCTATCAGCTCTCAGGACTTCTATGCTTCTCTCATCGGTCTTTTCAATGAAATGATTGGGGAATATCGATTTAGTTTTCTCCAACCAGTAGGCAGATAGTTGATTGAGTGCCCATCCTTTGGACGGTATTCCATTCGGAAGAATAACATCAAAGGCTGATACTCTGTCAGTGGAGACTATGAGCAGGTGGTTTTCTTTTTCATATATGTCACGGACTTTTCCTCGTTTGAGGACAGGCAGTGGGTAGTTTGACTGTATCAGGATCTCGCTGTTCATCATTCTGAACCTCAAATTGCAGTGATAGTTAAGATTCTGAGTCTAATGAATGAAGCGGTAGTTTTCTAATCATAATCGTATTCAAATCAGCGAAAGCATTATCTGCTCGAAGATGACTGTTGTGGCCCAAAATAGTACTGCAGAATGAAGAGCCCAGTGTCGACTCTTGCGGTACCTTCCCTGATTGCGAACCTCTAAAGTGGCCTCTTGATATTGAAGATCGTATGTGAAGCATTGATTCAGCTTGAATACATCTGTAAGGTCTTGGAATTCATTTCTTTGGAAATGTCGGTGTGATGTTGGTTGGAGACATTCATGTTCTATGCGATTACGTCTTCACTGTTCTTCTCTATTTTCATGTTTGCTGCCAAGTATGTGATATCGAAGAAGATGAGCAGCTTTATTTCCTTCATTTACATGCAGGGCATTTTGATAGTAGCTATCTTCCCCATTCTGTCCTTGATAATCGCGCCAGGCCAGGTTACTCTGCCCCCTGCGGAAGTGATTCCCTACGCGTACATCTCTGGAGCAACCTC
Source organism: Candidatus Bathyarchaeota archaeon (assembly GCA_026394315.1). Lineage (GTDB taxonomy): Archaea > Thermoproteota > Bathyarchaeia > 40CM-2-53-6 > RBG-13-38-9 > JAPKYM01. The sequence goes on from JAPKYM010000191.1 coordinate 9,394, forward strand.
TATCATAGCCTATCTGTTGACGTATTATGGTCTAACCAAATATGATGCTTCTTCCGCTGTTCCCATTGTAGGAATAAAGCCTATCTTCGTTATCCCTCTCAGCTATGTTTTCCTCGGAGAATTCTATGGCTTCGATGTTATTCTATGGATTATCATTGCTGTTTTAGGAGCAGTCATGACTTCATGGGATGAGAACATAAGGGCAAGGCAGCTCTTCTCATTCAAGAACAAAGCACTTTGGATTTTCATGGCTGCGGCTTTTCTATACACCGCCGGGAATGTGGCCGTTAAGCCTGCGATGAAGCTGGTGACGAATTTCAACTTCCTGGTTTGGCGTGAAATCGGTTGGTTTTGTGTCTTGTTGGCATTGATGCCATTGATATTTCATGAAGAAAACTGGGCGAGTCTGCGAGGGGAATGGAGAGGTGCCTTGCGGGCTGTGCTTCTGGTCGTGTTGGCGCAATATTTCGGTTATATATTGTTGTTCTATGCTTTAGGGTTCTCTGTCCAGATCACTGAGGGGCTGAATGGTAGTCAGGGTCTTTTCGCTGTTGCTGCCGGGTTTGTGTTGTCTAGGACCAAATCAGGGTTAATTTCTGAGAGGCACGAAAGCAGAATATACCTAATAAGAGCTGTGGGGGCGTTGTTGATCCTATTTGGCACTTACGAGCTTTCCTACGCATTCAGAAGTTGACTAGAGAATTCTGCAGATATCGAATGCCTCTTTAGTTCTAGCGCGCTACATTTGGTTTCAACATGTGTGGCCAATTGATCTCGGTATTCGAGTTGGCTTATCCTTGTCAGATTTCCTGAAGCGCGCGGGGTCATACACGTATCGATACCTGATACGTCAGATGCGATGGTTTGGGAGTGTAGTCTCTGACTTGCCTCGGATAACTCATTTGTCGCTGAGGATCTCGATTCCTGGAAGGATCTTTCCTCCCACGTATTCGAGTGAGGCTCCTCCACCAGTTGAAATATGGCTGACTTCGGATTCCTTTACTCCTGCTTTTTCCAAGGCTGAGACCGAATCACCGCCAGCGATTATCGTTGTTGATCCGCGGAAATGTGCCAAAGCAATTGCCTGAGCGACGTCTGTAGTCCCGTGGGAGAACTCCCTAATCTCAAATAAGCCCATAGGACCGTTCCAAAACACGGTTCCTCCTCCAGAAGCTATTATTGACGTATATCTTTGTGAGGTTAAGGGTCCTATGTCAAATCCCTTCATATTCGCAGGGATCCCGCCCCGTACTAGCTCAGCTTGGGTAGGGAGATCAACATCTGGTGAAATTATGTGATCCTCAGGAAGCAGTATTTTCTCTTCTCTTTTTAGAATCTCGCTTCCCCAAGCTAGGACATCATTTTCTATCGGAGATTTGCCAATAGAGACTCCTTTTGATGCTAGCAGAGTGTATGCTATGCAGCCTCCGACCAGCACTTTATCCACCTTCTCAATCAGGTTCTTCATTGCATCTATCTTGTCGCGAATCTTTGCTCCTCCGACCACTAGGATGAAAGGATGATCAGGCTCATCCCTGACCTTCCTTAAGTAAGTCAAATCCTTCTGCAATTGAAGGCCCGCAAGTCTGTACTGCAAAAGGGCAGGTACTCCGTAGGTCGACGAATGCTTCCTGTGGGAGGCACTGAAAGCGTCATTGACAAAGACCTCTGCAAGCGAGGCGAGGGCGCGTGAGAACTCACCATCGTTCTTCTCTTCTTCCACATGGAAGCGTAGGTTCTCAAGGAGGAGGATCTCTCCAACTCTTAGATCCTTCACAGCGTTCTCGACATCTTTGCCGATACATTCACCGACCCATTTTACCCTCTTACTGGTAAGGCTCTGGAGACGCTCAGCCGTAGGTCGCAACGACATAGCTGGATCAGGCTTTCCATCTGGTCTACCTAGATGTGACACTACTACGAGCTTTGCTCCTCTTGAACAGAGATAGTCCAATGTTGGAATTGAACTTCTTATCCTATAGTCATCGTCGACCTTTCCCTCCTTCAAAGGCACATTGAAATCAACCCTAACTAGAACGATTTTTCCATCATAGAATTCATCTGGAAAATCTGTTATAGAAGCCTTCATCCTCACATCTCCCTCATTGAGAATCAATTCCTAGCCTGTTCGACTCATTCCTAATCAAGCATAGACATCAGTAAAGGCATCAAATTCGACCCTATCGGGATAATCCCCAAGCTACCCTTTGCACAGTTCTTCTCGCAAAATCTTCCGACCCCGTCTTTCTGGAGGTTCCTTCCGGCAATAAGTAATGGTACTGGATCGTCTGAATGTGTCTTCATCTTGCACGGGGTTGCGTGGTCGGCTGTCACACAGACTAGGGTCTTCTTGAGAACCAGTACATCGAGTATCTTACCGAAGAAGTCTCTATCAACAGTCTCTATTGACTTCCTCTTTAGTTCGAAATCACCGTCGTGGGCTGGTTCATCAGGTCCCTTGATGTGGACATAGAAGCAGTCATGATATTGAAGATTACCGCACAATTCGTCAGCCTTCAGTTGGCTGTCGATACTCAGATTACCTGAGGGTGGTGGGAGTTCTATAGTTGTCATGCCAGCGAGTACTGCTATTCCTTTCTCGACCGGCATCTCGACCAAGCAGGCGAAATCGGCGTCGAAATTCTTGTTTATATTAAACAGGTCCGGTAGTCTGTCGCCTGCATCCCTGGACTGTATGGCGTTGGCTTTCAGTTTTCCAGATTGCTCACGCTTACTATTGACATGGTGATTCTCAAGTA
>JAPKYM010000056.1 GCA_026394315.1 Candidatus Bathyarchaeota archaeon
TGCATCCAGAGCCTTTGCTTGAGGAGATCCATAACACGGTTCAAGACCTAACTGATAGAAGAGAGAAGATGAGAAGGCTTTCCCAGATACTGGAAGAAGGCAAGATAACGCAAAATACCTTCAACATAATGAAATCGAGAAATGACCATGCTACAACGAAAATCATGCGCAGGCTCCTGGATATTCAGCCAAGACTCACAGCTGAGCTAGACTCAGTTTGTAGGACCGAGCAAGAACTCGTTAAGACATTAGATCTTCTTGAAGCTGAAAAGGTAATGGAAGAGATCTCACAAGCTGATTATACGACTAAGACTGCAAAGGCTCATGAAGAACTTGACTCCGCAAGAAACAAAAAGAGTGCGTTGGAGCGAGTAACAAACATTCTGAGCGAGCTTCTTAAAGAATAGAAATGCAAAGCAAGCCTGTGTGAAGTCGGTATTTAGTTCTTTTATTCGCCTGATACAGTGAGGGCGTGCGCCCATCCGCCAACCGATGTGACATTATGGCCGACCTGCTCACGCAGCTTGACTGTCTCCTCATCAGGAGTGTATGCTGATGGTAATGCGTTCAACCTTACCAGATCAGCTATCGCTTTGGAGTCCACCCTATCGCTGTTTATCTAGCTAGAGAAAGACCTCACGCTAGGCTTTACCGCCCGAAGAACCGCGTTATCGACCATCCTCCATACGCCATTATCGCCAAAATGATTATGAAAATGATAAAGCAGACTACGGCACACGTTCCCAAGCCACCTGATTGCTTCTGTTCGACCTTAATCGTAGGAATCTGTTCTTGCACCCTAGGACGAACATACTCCACTTGTTGTGGAGGAATGTACTCAACCTGTCTTGGCGCTGGATGAGCAATTGGAGGCGAAATTGCCATTTCTCCAGCAACCCCGCACAGCTTGTCAATTTCCTTCTGTGTCTCTTCGATCTTTTCCTTGTAGTCTTCTTTCAGAATCTTGAATTCTTCAACTGTGATTTTTTTCTCTTCCAATAATGTGGGTAGAACCTTGAGTTTCTCTTTGTATCCGTCACGTTCAGTGATTAGCTTAGCGATCCGCTCGGCGACCCTTATGCCTTTGTTTTCTATTCTTTCAGACATTTAGTGTCCAATGATTCAGTGCTTGTAAGTGCGGATTTAAGAGTTTACGTTATCCTGAATATGGTTACTGAGGTTGTGTCCTGCTGAACTTCAGCAGAAGCAAAGACGCCAAATCTGTACTGTCACCCCTTGGTGAGTGATAACACGGCGGGAAGAAGCACTATACATTGAAGGTTTAGTACTTGAAGAGTATACTGAGAAAGAAAAAAAGACCTAACCCACCCATGAAACCCGTTACAAGTCTTGACAGATTGTTGCTCTCACGAAGTCCGAGATTTTGTGTGAATCCGTCGACCAGAATTGGAGATACGAAAATAACGAATAAGAAAGTAAGCAGTTGATCAGAAAATGATGCATGATAAAACAAGACTGGAGTGATCCCTAGTATTAGTCCAACACACCTGTAGCACAGTGGAGATTTGTAACCAAAGAATGTTGGGCATCTGTCGGGTAAGCCATGGCAAAACAGGAATACTCTCATTTGTCTTTTTCCTATTCTGACGATAAAACTAGTTATCAGAATATTTGATATTACCTCCTTGTAGTGTACTTTCATTTGAAAGGGTCGCCCGCTGCACGCGTTCCTATATGAATTTGAACCGTTAGGTTTTGTTATTTTTGGTCGTCGTCGCCATAGCTGGTGAGAGCTTCAGAATTTGAACTCATGAAGGTCTCCACCACAGAAAGTGAGTCCCGTACCGGAAATGGCACGTTAAACCTCAAGCCACCCTCACTTATTCAGTCACTGTCTCACACGGTTCTCGCTCCCACAATCAGTGGTGGCGAAATCTGAAGTCGACATGGACGGAAGCTACGCTTGGATTTGTTAAACCCCGAAAATGTTACAAAGACAAGAATCCCCACTATAACGTTACAGCACCACCTAAACTCTGAATTCAATCCGATTTAGTTGAATGCTGGTAGTTATGCTCCATAATTAGGGAGGAGTGGAGACATGTAGGTGTCCACTTCTGGCCTGATTGTAACCTGTTATCTCTGGAACTAGATCATAGTATAATCATAGAATACCATGGGAGAAAGATAGCAAAAGCTGATTGAAATC
>JAPKYM010000165.1 GCA_026394315.1 Candidatus Bathyarchaeota archaeon
TTGCGGGCAGGTTCTTGTTGCGGAGCGCGAATGGATCCCAACCGACCCACGGTTCGAACCACCCAGAGCAGCCAGGTGTTCAAGATGCAGCTCAAGTGAGTTCATTGGAGAGAATGACGTAATGGACACATGGATGGATTCATCAATCACATGTCCTGTCCACGCCGGCTGGCCTGATGATGAGGAATCAATGAGGAGGCTCTTTCCAGCAGACCTTCAACCCAACGGCCTTGACATAATCAGAACATGGGACTACTACCTGATGGTAAAGAATCTGGCCCTCTTCCAAAAGGCGCCATACAAGACCGTTTTAGTCAATGGCATGGTCAGAGGTGCTGACGGAAGAATGATGCACAAATCCTTCGGCAACTATGTGGAAGCATACGAGGCGATAAGCAAGTATGGAGCCGATCCTTTGAGGCAATGGGCCGCGGGAGGTGCAGCCACGGGCTACGACCTACCATTCAATTGTAGCGAGGTAGAATACGGGAAGAAATTCCTGACTAAGCTGTGGAACGCGGCCAGATTCGCACTGTCAAACCTGAAGGACTTTGACATGACAGACAGCGAACCTGAGCCAATTGACCAATGGATCCTAAGTAAACTGGAGATCCTCACAATCTCTGCAACAGAAGCGTATGAAAACTTCCAGTTCAACACAGCCCTCGACGGTATCCGTAAGTTTACGTGGCACGTATTCTGTGACCAATACCTTGAAGCTGTCAAGCACAGGCTCTACAGTACAAATGGTTCGGTGGCTAAGCGGCGAAAGGCAGCCCAATACGCATTGAATCGGTGTCTACTAAGGATAATACAGCTACTGGCCCCGATATGCCCTCACATAACTGAGGAGATCTATCAGAATACGCCAAGTTTCAAGAATGGCCCGAGAAGCATACATCTACTACCTTGGCCACAGCCTGACTCAAAGATGGTCAACGAAAAGGCAGAACGCGATGGTGATGTGATATTGGCTTTGGTATCAGAAATAAGACGCAGAAAGTCTGAACAACAGATCTCTCTCAAAGCACCAGTCAAGAGCATACAGATCTACGCTGACAAAGAATACTTGGAAGCAATAAGCAGATGCCGAGAGGACATATCTAACATAACGCATGCCGATACCCTCGAGGTCAAGCCTTTAGCCGAGAATACTCAAGGCAAGGAAATTCAGAACTATCCCACAATCAAGATCATCATCAATATTTAGACAAAGCAAAGATAAAATAGCAGGGACTTGAGGATCCTTCTCAGCAGGTTCAGTAATAGAGTAGAGGATAAGAAACAATGAAGATAAATGAACTCAAACCCGGTATGAAACAAGTTGAACTCCAAGGTAAGATCGCAGACATCGGTGAGACAAGAGATGTCATGACCAAATTTGGCGAGCCCGGACGAGTGGCAACTGCAACACTGCAGGATGATTCTGGCACGATCAAACTGTCACTGTGGAACGAGATGATAGACACCGTGAACGTGAACGATGAAGTGAAGATAGAAAACGGCTACGTCACCAGCTTCAGAGAAGAATCCCAACTTAACGTAGGCAGATACGGAAAGCTAACAGTCGTGAAGTGAAGCAACCCCATTCTATCTGGCAGAAGAAGCGCGCGCTTCACTGAGTGATCTGAGAAAAGCTATGGAAGATTGCCTATGGCAAAAAGAGCGAAGACTGTTCACGGAATGTTCCTTCCCAGAGCCTATTTTGTGACTAACGGTCAAGGGACAAGCACCGAATCGCACCTGAACGCTTTTGATGATGCTCTTAGTGAGGCTGGAATTGATGAATGCAATATTGTCTATATTTCATCGATAATACCTACCGATGCGATCGAAGTCAAACGGACGCGCATCACACCTGGCACCATAACCTTCGCAGTCGTTGCCAGAATGGATGGGGATGAGGGGGAAGTCATCGGCGCTGGCATAGGGTACACAAAGTGCCGAGACAGAAAGGGAGCGTCTTACGGATTCGTCGCAGAAAACCATGGATACAAAGATGAGGATACAATTACCTCCGAACTCTTCAAGAGGATGAAAAGAATGGCTTCTGACAGAAACATGTCTCTAATCGATCCGAAAGTTCTTGTGAGAAGCATTCGTGTTCCGAAGGATCGATATGGTTGCGTAGTTGTTGCATTGGTATACCTCCCCTTCACAGCTGAGATAGGCGAGCGAATCCAATGGACAGGCGAAGGGTAGCATTTGGAATCACTTAGCATGCACATCGAAGGTTATGGTGAAACACTCCAAAGTACATTCGAACTCGGCCTCGTGAAGACACACCTCAGAAATAATGGTGCGAATACCGTAATGGTGGATTGGCGCCGGGAGAGGGATTCGAACCCTCGCGGCCCGTAAGGGCCACAGGCTTACTTTGATGGATCACTCAAGGCTTACGCTAGCGCGCGCTCTGCGCCTCTTGACCCTCATAGGTTTGAAGTTGATCCGCTCGGCCATCCCGGCTACTAGTGGGTTGCAAATGCTGTCGTATAAAATCGTTTAGTACTTACATTGAACTAGCAAGAAAGCCCACCCCTGAAGGGGTGGGATGAATTGCGACCAGAGTGAGACGTTTGGGGCTTAAATGTCTGGTGTTTCAATAGTAATGCTGGTAGTTTCATGCAGAGAACCAGCACCTTCATCCTTGATCCAACGGTGGAGCAAGAGAGGATTCTGAGGGATAAAGCTACCAACTGTGCCAAACTTTGGAATGAGGCAACCTACCGCAAAAGACAGGCATACATAAACTATCAACCCCTAGATTGGGAGTGCAAAGACCTCTACCAGAAACATTCACCACTAATCGATTCAGCGACAACACAACAAATACTCAGGAAGAGCAACGAATCATGGAAGAGCTTCTTTGCCCTCAAGAAGATGGAGCGAGAAGGCAGACTGCCACTAAATATTGAGAAGGTGTGTATGCCTGGATACTGGAAGAGAAATGGAAAATACAAATTGATGATGGTTCTGAGAAAAGACTGCTACAGTGTAAAGGATGGAGTGATGAGACTACCAAAGAAGTTGAAAATAACCATACGAGGCAAGCCAAAATGGAGCGGAAGACAGGGAAGAGCCGAAGTCATCCATGATGATTTGGATGAAAAGTGGCGTGTCTTTCAGGCTGTAAATGTGAAGCCAATATTCAAGCCGAAAGGCTCCAAGACATGCTACATCGACCTTGGCATTA
>JAPKYM010000103.1 GCA_026394315.1 Candidatus Bathyarchaeota archaeon
CCTCAACTGAGTTCATTGAATTCACTCCTTCAATTGCAGTTCAATTATTATGACTCAAATATATGCAAACCACCAAACTATTACTCATTATCGTTCTTTGGACAGAACAACTTGTGGAGCGCGCGCTAACGGTTTATTAGTGCCCAGCGTGAGTACCAATCTGTTTTCAAACGAGGTACGGAGGCACAAGATTGTTATCCATACCAGAGTACGCAGCAGTTTTCTCGGCCGTGGCAGGCATTTCTCTAACAACCATTGTCTTACTGCAGCTTAGGCATATGGAGAAACATAGAAATGTCGAGATCTCGATGAAACTGTTCGAATGGGCGGAGAGCGAAAGGCTTCGAAAGGCTTTCAGATGGATTGAGGAAAAATTTCAATTCGAAGATTATGAAAAGTACAAAGCTCAGGAAGCCAGTTTCGAAGCAAGCGACTATCCCTATGAAGTTGCTGCCTATTTTGAACAAGTAGGTTTCCTGGTTCAAAAGAAGTTCGTAGACCTTGATGTGATTGATGACCGGTTAGGCTCCTACGTAGTCTCAAACTTGAAGAAACTGGGGCCTTGGATAATGGCCTTGAGAAAAGAGAAAACAGACAAGACCTTCGGAGAACATTTTCAAAAGCTCTACGAAAGAACGACTGAATATCTGAGAAAACGCTAGATAGATTTCTGAATCCCAGGCACCCTCAGGAAGGCATCCGATATTCTGGAATTGACCCTGTTTTCCGGGGTATCGTCATGGAGGAGCGTTCACAGTTATCTTCCATTTACAGTTCGATGAATCTATCTTGAGATAGTAGCTGTCCCATCCCGACGGGATTATGATATTATCCTCACCAAACTTATTGTAGATCGTTTCACTTACAAGGGAGCTTCCCTTTTCACGATAGACTGTGAGGTGGAATTTTGCCTTGCTCTGATCGTTGGATTCCCCTGACACTTCAAATGCGATCTTCCATTCTTGAGCTGGAATTGTGAAGGGAACTGTCCGTGACATTGGACCGATGAATTGTGCACGCATACTGACGAAGCGAAAAGCAGTCACTTCTATTGGAGAGCAAACCACTCCACTAATTCTGAGATAGAAGTGACCCGGTCCACCATGCAGTATGAAGTGTTCCCCTCCAGTATTGTTGAAGGTTATGCTTTGAATCGGGCCGCCTTTCCAAGACATTGAATGTACGTTTACGATTGCCTTAGAGCCGGGCAGATCGCCACATTCTCCCCAATAAGATATGTTCCAATCAGGAGTAGGTATGTAGAATATTGCTTCTGGTATGCCTTCATATCTCATGACTATTTCGATTGAGTATTCTATGATGGCTGGCTTACCAGTTGAATTGGGTGTTGGTGTCTCTGGTGTAGCAGAGGGCCTAGCTGTCGGTGTGACGGTTTGAGATGGTGAGGTCTCAGTTGGCGTTGCAAGAGGTGTGGTTTTCACAGTAGTTATTGATTCTTGATACCTCTGATTGGCTGTTGAGGCTGGCTTGTAGAATTGATACATGGCAAATCCTGCCACTGCAAAAATTCCAATCATCAGGACGGCTATGATCCGAGAAGTATGATGTGTCTTGGTTATGCGTCTCATTATCGCTAATACCTTTGCTTCTCTTCCCCAGCTCCCGCTGAGCACCAAAAAAATGGTTAATGTGCGCTTATCTCATGCCTCTTCCGCCAGATACTGTTAGAATTTCTCCTGTGATGAAATCTGACTCTTCCGATGCCAGAAATAGTGCTGCATACGCTATTTCCTCAGGTTTACCGATTCTCTGAAGCGGTGCTTCTTCAACAGGTATTTTTCTCCTCTCTGGTGGCAAAGAAGCCACCATGTCTGTGTCTATAAGGCCAGGGCAAATGGCGTTGACATTGATGCTGGGTCCTAAGTTTACAGCAAGTGACCGTGTCAGGCCTATTACCCCTGCTTTTGATGTTGCGTAGTGCACATTTCCAATAGCTGATTTCTGAGCTAAGCCTGAGACAGAAGACAAGTTGATTATCTTGCCTTTCTTTTGGTTGAGCATTATTGGGGCAACTTCTCTGGAGCACAGGTAAGCACTTTTGAGATTCACGTTCATCGTTTTATCCCACATTTCTTCTGTGGATTCAAGGAAGGGTGACGAAATCATTATGCCGGCATTGTTGACGAGGATATCTATCCGACCAAATTTCTCAATGGTTCTTTTGACCATGTTTTTAACTTCGTCTGCTTTTGAAACGTCGGCTTTTACGAGAAGTGCGTCTCCACCGGCCTTCTTGATCTCCTCTGCCAGACTTGAGGCTTCCTTCTCAGATTTGCTGTAGTTGATTACGACTTTGGCTCCTTCTTGAGCGAACCGCGGCCGGCACCTGTGACAATCGCTACTTTTCCCTGCAATCTCTTATTTGTCATTGAGTCTCACACAAAGTAGGGTAGCGTTCAATGTATGTAGAGCTTTCGAGTTGAGATGTGATACAAGGTTAGTTCTTAGGCAGGTATCTTTTGGGGAATTTCAATGCCGCTGTATACAAGGGATTCGTTATCTGGCTGCATTCGATCTCGGCTGCTGATGTGAGTAGGAGATTGGCGTCCCATGTATCAAGATCATAGTCTTCCTTCAGCCAGGTTATCATCTCTGCAAGTGCAATCCTGATTGTATTATCTAGCGGTTTGGAGCTTCCAACCGTAATCAGGTATTCGTCTGATTCAATACGTGGCCAGCCGATTTTCCAATTCTTGATCAGATTTATGGTTAGTTTGGTCTCGGTAGAAACCTCGATTGGCGCACCTCCCAATTCTCCATGTCCCTGTAATGCATGGACATCGCCAAGAAACAGTAAACCTCCCTTAACAAAGACGGGGAAATAGAGCTTGTTCTTTGGTCTGACTTCTAAACAATCCATGTTTCCTCCGTGAGGGCCAGGCGTATTGCTTGGCACTTCGAACTCTGGGGCGGTGCCAATTGTTCCAACAAGAGGCTTCACTGGTAAGACTATGTCTTTTCCATTCTTCATTGGAAAGTATATTTTGTCGTCTGCAATCCTGCAAATCTTGATTATGGTTGGAATAGTTTCGGTAAACAAGTTCCAGAGGGGGCTGCCCATCTCTATGAATCCCCACTCTGCAGTTTGCCCTGTCCAACCGTAGCCTCTCAATATCTTTATGTCTTCTATGATGACCTCTAGTGCGTCGCCTTTCTCGGCGTTTTCAACAAATATGGGTCCGGAGAGTGGATTCAGTGGCGGTCGAATCTTGTCTTTGTCATTTACAGAGTTTACCCTGTTACCCACATTGTCCAAGGTCTCGATGGTTACTGTGTCACCGGACCTGATTCTCAGTTCTGGTTCTATATGAGGGCTAATGCTGTGAAAATGTTTCTTTTGTCTTAAACAATCCAAAGTACTTCGCCGCGGTGGCAATTCCTTTGAGTATGTGTTGTTCAGGAAAGTCTTGTAGCGTCACGTAACCAGCAACGAGCCCCTAGAGTGATTTCTCCATTGCGGTCAATATGGCATCCAGATCCTCTTTGCTGTGTGCTGCGCAGATTCCGTTGTGGAATAGGTATCCGTCGTAGGTGTATACTCCATTTTCCAGCAGGTTCCTGTGGAATTTCTGCGATTGTGCCTTGTCGGATTGTGCGGCTGACCTGTAGTCTACAATCTCTTGGTCGGTGAAATAGACGCAGAACTGTCCGCCTAACCCTATGAGTTGAGCTTTGAGTTTATGATCATCTGCGATATCCTGGAATCGCTTGCACAAATATGCAGTGGACTCATTCATCCTCTTTTGAACGTCGCCTTTGCGTATCTGGTCTAGAGTGGCCACGCTTGCGGCTACGCAGACTTGGCTGCCATTGTACACCCCGCCATACATGACGCCTTTGCCTGGTGTGCAAACCTGCATTATTTCCTTCTTGCCGGCTACAGCACTTATTGGATATCCATTAGCCATTGATTTTGCAAAGGTTGCCACATCAGGGGTCACACCGTAATACTCTTGGGCTCCACCAGGAGCTAGTCTGAAGCCAGTAATGACCTCGTCAAAGATTAGGACAATATCATTCTTCTCTGTTATTTCACGGAGTTGCTTCAAATATCCCGGGTTTGGCATTATTGCTCCGCTATTGAAAACGACTGGCTCAACAATCAATGCTGCAGCTTTCTTCTTGTTTCTCTTGATAACCTTCTCTGCCACTTCCGCGTTGTTGAAAGGTATCACAATTGTGTTCTGTTTGGCGTTTTTCGGAATGCCTTGAGTTTCATAAATCTTCTTTGGAGCGTTCTTGGGGCCAGCTTTTCTCAATTCTGGGTGTAAGCTGACTATGACGGTATCACTCCAACCGTTGTAGCCGCCCTCTATCTTGATTATTTTGTCTTTCTTGGTGTAGCCCCTAACGATGGTCAAAGCGTGTGCAACTGCTTCGGTTCCGGATAGGGAAAACTTGACCATCTCGGCGCAAGGTATGATTTCGTTCATCCTCTGAGCTAGTTTGATGCTGGTCTCGCTTTCGACGCCACAGGTCAATCCTGAATCAAGTTCTTTTCTTACAGCTTCGGTGACAATGGGGTCCCCATGCCCTAGAATAAGGGCGCCGTAGTTCACCACGGTATCGAGGTATTCGTTCCCGTCAATATCAAAAAGCTTGGAACCCTTCCCTCTTTCAAATATGTAGGGATATGGTACCATGAATCTTATGTTGGAATGAATGCCGCCTGGGACTATCTGGCTTACTTGATCGTACAGTTCTTTCGTTTTCGGCCTATCCATGACAATTCACGATTTTTATGTCGTAAGATGGCACATATTTAAGACTTGACTGCGCTAAACTTTATGGCAAAGTAGCTAGTTTTGGCTATTGACAGAGGGACCTAACAGGATGCCCCGAAACAGATTTGATCTAGCAGGTAAGGTGGCGATCGTTACTGGTGGCGGCCGAGGGATCGGAAAGGCCATTGCAGTGGGTTTGGCTGAACACGGCGCTGACGTTGTGCTTTCCTCCCGCACACAGACGCAAATTGAACAGGTCGCACAAGAAATCAGGAACCTCGGGCGAAAAGCCCTGCCAATTGTCGTCGATCTAACAAAGATGTCAGACCTAGACCGTCTGATAGACGGAACGATAAACGCTTTCCAACACATCGACGTGCTAGTCAATAACGCCGGCCAATCTCACGAGATGCCGGCTGAGCTGGTGGAGGAGAAGGAATGGGATTCGACTATGAGTGTAAACGTCAAGGCCCCCTTCTTTCTTTCACAAAAGGTCGGCAAGGTCATGATCCGGCAAGGAAAGGGCGGGAGCATTATCAACATTACATCTGAGGTTGTCCAGAAGGTGGAACTGAACGTTGGCCCTTACTGCCCCAGCAAAGCAGCTCTTCACAGCGTCACCAAAATTCTGGCCAAGGAATGGGGCAAGTACAACATCAGGGTAAATTCACTTGCTCCCTGCTTTGTTGAAACAGAGCTTAACTCACCATTCTTTGCCCAGAAAGAATGGTATGAATCAAAATTGAAACTTGTTCCTCTTGGCCGTCACAGTGTTCCTGATGATCTTGTAGGAGCAGCCGTCTTCTTGGCCTCCGATGCCTCCAGCTACATCACAGGGACAACGATACTCGTAGACGGCGGACTTACTGCCTAACCCAAATAGAATTCCGTGAAGGTCCTTATCATCAGCGCGTGTGCTAGTCCGGAACGGGCGCGCTTCTAGATGAAGATCTTGAACACAGGGTGATTGTTGGTTAAGGGCCTTATCCCGTACTCTTGCCTCATGCTGTATGATACATAGGCATCCGCCAAGCCACATGCAGGATAGATCTCAGCGGCTCGTTTCAAAGGACCGTACAGGAGGAAGTTCGCGCCCATGACAATCGGTGTCACATGGGCTACAGCATTATTGATCCTGTATGACAGGGGATCTTGTTTCTTTCTGGAGACCCATCTATCCACTGCATTATGGACACCTGCTCCAGATGGCAGTCCAAAATCTCTTTTGACTGTGTAGCAGGCTTTGGCGACAGGACCTGGATCAGGAATGTCCAGAACTGTTGTATCGACAAGCATCTTCTCGACACCAGCCCCAAGAGCAACATTGATCAATCCTTTTCTTTCCGGCGAATCTCTAAGAGTTGAAAGCTTGCCGGCAATTGTCATATTTCTAGAATTGTAGGTCAGAAGGATGGAGGCGGTTATCTTGGCGTCTTTTATAGCTTCCAGTTCCTCAGGTTTCACCTCTGGACTTATTGAGTTGAAGACTGCCCTGTCCGAGAGACCGACCTCACTTACGTGCTTTGCAGCTGCAACCCTAACTGCCGCCGTAGTCCCATCGACCAGAAATGGACCATCAATCTTCTCTGAAACGAAATCTATGAATTTGATAATGGCAGTCGGCCAGGCCGCACATACGTCAACCATTCTGGGGTTACCAGTCTTCTCTGAGATCTCTGCTTCCTGTCGAAGCAGATGCTCAGCCGTCAGCTTATCAAATGTCCCCTCTTCCTCACTAATGATGATCTTATCTCCGTGGTAAAATATGCTCCCTACCATTACCGTGGGGAGCTGACCTGGTTGTCCGCCAATCTTCACATTGCCTATGTCAAAGATTTTCTGTTCTGTTTCGAACTTGAACACTCTTATCACTTTCTTTGAAACATTCTTATGACGCCATTACAGAGGGCGTAGGTTGCTGAAGAAGCATATTAAAGTTATTTGTGGCGCACGCGCAAATGGTGAAACTTGAATGACCTCTGTGGAAATACCCTATGGCATAGACCGGCTAAACCTCCGGATAGACGACAGCCATCAGATTGCGTTAGCAACCCCAAAGTCAACTAGACCCGTGAAGGAACTTGAAAAAGCTGTCATCAGGGCACTCGAACGACCAACCGGCTGTCCCAGCTTCAGAAGACTACTTTCACCCGGAAAGAAAGTCGCTCTTCTAGTTGATAATTATGCGCGACCAACACCCGCCCACGCGATTCTACCACCGATACTTGAGATAATCCACGCTGCCGGCGCAGAGCCAAGAATCATCATTGCAAACGGCGGATTGAGAGCTACCACAGATGAAGAGCTTGAAGCCAAGCTCGGAAAGGAAATACTGACCGGTAGCATACCTATTGTTCAGAATGTCGCTAAGAATCACGAAGACTACACGTTTGTTGGCGTCACAAGCTACGGCACTCCGCTTGAGGTCCACAAAGCCTACCTCGAGTCAAATGTCAAGCTGGGGGTTCATACCACTCAGGTCACTCTATGGGGCTATGGAGGCGGTGGCTCCGTAGTTCTGCCTGG
>JAPKYM010000094.1 GCA_026394315.1 Candidatus Bathyarchaeota archaeon
GCCCGTGGAACCCTGCCCTTCGGGTTCTTGGAATGCCAATGCCTACACCAATGCGGACTCCAACGTTTACCCTCCCCTACATAACCGCCAAATAATCCACCACCATGACTTTGAAGATAAGACGGACAATGAGAAGCCCCGACATGAGCCGGGGCTTCTCTGTTCAACGCTGATTACTATAACCCATTCTGCCGTACGTAAGGGCATCACATTTACATCATGCCACCATCACACCCACATCATCCATTTTTAACCACGAGTTCAGGACGTGTGCACCCGCCCCTAAATACTGCTCAGAAAACAAGTGTTTTTGGAGCACAGTTCAGCCTGGCCTCTATAGGGATTCTCTTTGTGCAGAATATACCTTGCCTACCTCGGTAACGGCATAAGATAGTCGGTCCACTTCGGCTAAAGCTTCAAACACCTTGAGAAGCGGCGTATGAGTGCAGACAATGAATCTGATCCAGAGACCTTTGTCCAACGAACCAGTTACAGCAATGACTGTAACTCCGGGATATTTATTTAATTGCTTATGCAGTTTGAGCATTCCGCCTAAAGCTATAGGAGGTGGAAGCACCATGTCTACGAAATCGGCGTAGTAGGCAGGGCTTCCCTCTGCATCTCCATCTTGTTTAGCGCACGAGTGGTTCTCTATCAGTTCCTCGACCTGTACATCGCATGCTGTCTTCATTCTCTCATCGCTATCAAGTGTAGCGCATAATTCCTGGGTACCTTCAGGGGGGCTTTGGGGAGGTCGTTGTCTCAAAGCCAGCAGTAGCTCTGTATCTTTTCTCAGAAGTAGCACCTCTTCTTCAGCTTTAGGATTATCTTTAACAACATCCTGCTCCGCAGCTTCAGTGCTCGCTTCCACTTCAGCAGAGATAGAGGCCCTGATATTTGCTTCCCTTTTAGCCGCTGACTTGATCACATCTGCCTCTTTGCTCGCTTCAATTACAGTCTTCTCAGCGAGCTCTGTGAGTGAATCTAGATGTTCCAATTCTTCGGCGAGTTCGGCATTCTGCTCTATCAGGCTGGCAATAAAGGACGCCAGTTCGCTATTTAGTCCACTTAGAGCCGGATCGAGTTCGTGTAATTTGGTCATTTTCATCAAACCACAGTCTTTCCTTTTCGCATATGAGCGTAATACAAAGAAAACCTCTGGGCAATGGTAATTTCGTCCTGGAAGTCATGGGACTTTGGGGTTGGAAAACTCCATACATTGAAGACGAGGCTGTAAATAACCGGGCTTCATCTACTTTGCTAAAGTATATGAAGCCCTGAATTCTCGATATTCTGCTATTTAATTGACTGGGCTACGCGTTATCTGCAGCCTTAGCTGCGGTACCCAGGGCGGAGAGTGTACGTTGCTCTACCTTCGGAGCGTATTGCCTGGTCTCCGCTGCGGAGACAATGCCTCTGATGGAATCGCCAATTTTAGCGTAGCAGATTTCTTCGAAAACTTCGCTCGTGACTAGCCGGACATAAGCAAACCACCTGATTATCACACCTATCCAATACAGAACTTTTCCCATCTAAGCCACCTCCTGACGTCTTCTGCCTCAATTATTAGTTGAATGAAGGTGGCGCAGCAATCCCCTTAAGGTACTGCTTTGTTGGTACTTTGTTCCTAGTTTTATAGTCCCGGAAGTGGTTAGCTGGCCTAGGGACAGATGAACCCGATAAATGAGTCAATCGGATAAGTTATTATGATAAGAGAAGGGAAGCATCTTGATTGCTCCCCTTCTCTTAATTCAATGTAGGGATTCGTAAAGTTTAGTGTCTTGCCTATCGTACAGTGAGCACGCTGTTCGTCAATTTGTCATCAGTCACGTCTGCACATGACTTGGTTTCTTGCGTTATTGCTACCGATGCCCAAGGTTCGATAGCAAGTCTAATTAACTGCTTTAGGTCGCAGGTTCGTTGAGCTGGAATTCTACACCTATCAAAGCCTGCACCGTCCAGTCCACCAATATAGCGCCGTAGGTAGCGATATCTGCCACGGCACCCACTAGGAACTCGCCCTTGGAGGTCAGGTGAGTGCTCGCCGGGGTCAAGACCCATTCATAGTCAGGAGTCATGGTCACCCCGATCGTATCAATCCCCTGAACAAAATGGGCCAACAGACCATTCAGCATAGCTAAAAGTTCCTCAACTAAGCCTACAACAATCATCTTCGTCACCTCCTTTCTGGCCTACAATCGTATTACCCCTTGTGCTAAGCAATTATTGGTAGCTATTATGTTACTAGTATATGCTTGACTCACTCAGCACTTCAATCACCCAAATGGGTAAACTGGGATAGTTAAAAAGTAATAGTATAGAAGTTATCATCGACGTGAGCTGCTCCCAATAGATGTACTACTTGTTATGTTAGTGCTGGTAGCATTCTTGAATTTATGGAAGTATAAATTTCCGCGAAATATCGGCATCACTTGGGTTACAAGTGCTATGCGAGAATTGAAAATATTGTTTTGGAACGTCAATGGGATTAGGGCAGCACAAAGAAAAGGCTTGCTAGAATGTCTATATAGAGAGTTTCCAGATATCCTCTTCTTGCAGGAAACGAAAGCACCAGCAGAAGAGCCGGGTAGAGACTTGAGAGAGCCTACTGGCTATCATACATACTGGAACTACCCCCAGGAAAGCAGTAGGTACAGTGGGGATCGCTGTGTGCAAAAGGCGTAATCCAAGCTGCTTCACTTGTCAGCAGTTTTGTCGCAATGGCTCAGGGTTAACAAGTGGCTCTTTCCCTCCGTGTTCCACACGTATG
>JAPKYM010000176.1 GCA_026394315.1 Candidatus Bathyarchaeota archaeon
TGCGCCTTCTCAGGTGTCTTCCAAACACCGTCCATTAGAGTTCTTACATCTTTCTCGTCTCTCGCAATCCTGCATATCATCCGTACTGTGATCTTCTTGTCGACCCCATTCTCCTGAAGCTTCTTGTTCAGGTCAGATGCCTTGAGGATCTGTATGTTGAGTCTCTCCGCATAGGATGGCAGTGATATGGTTGATCCGTCTTGGAACTTGACATTCTCGTTGGGGTTGAAGGTGCTGGCGGCAAACATTCCGATGACATTCTCCTTCTTGGCACGTCCTTCAGGAGTGTCCACACCAAACTCCTTACTGTTCTTCAATACATTGAGGAAGTCGTCTAGAACTAAACTTGAGACTCTGGGGCCGATCTGTCGCTTGGTCATGTTGGTAGGGCTCTCCTCAATCAAACCAGGTAGGGAGGATTCTTGCTGAGTATGCTTTCTCTAGAAGGTCGAGTCTTTTCAGTCCTGCAAATACTACTTTACCGTTGGCGAAAATTAGAATTGAGGCACTTTCAAATTCTTTTGCGTAGTGTATGGCTCCGGGGAACTGTTCAGGCTCATAGATTGTCTGAGGTAGTCGTGTGGAGAGGTTTTCTAGGCTTATGTTTCTGCCGAGGCTTGAGGTCGCTACTATGTTCTGAAGCTTCACGGTGATTCTTGTTGGGGTAATCAGTCCGAGTTCTGCCAGTCTTCTTGATGCATAGTGCAGGTCGTGCTTTGCCGTCTGATGGCTCTTTGATCCGACGCTTATCATCTTGCCAGATGAGAAGATAGAAACCTTTGACTGGGTCTTGTCATCCTTTAGGTATGCACACCGGTATATCACAGTGTCGTAGACAAAGCCTCTTACACGCTTTAGTTTCTCTAGGTCGACGAATTGTTTCAGGTCGGCGGTTGCAATGAGATTGACTATGTTAACCTTCGGCATCAATCTAAGTTTTGACAGGCAAAACTCACCTCTCACGTTAGCTGAAACAATCTCGACCTACTCACTTAGAATAATCCCTTAAGGGTCGCCTCATCCTTTTCTTCTTACGCATAAACTCGAAGAACCATATCATGTCACGCGCGCGCGAATCCGCACTTACATAAAGGCCTGCAGCAAGAAGGAGAATTACTGATAGACCAACCATAAGCAAGAACTTACTGGTTTTCATCGCAAAGTGGTGTAATTTGCTTGAAAAGTAGATCGTAAGCAAAACGCACGCCGATTACAGCATATTGGAAAGCTCTGAATTTAAGACTCCTGAGCAGATTTTCCCACGCCCACCATGCTTTTCCATTCCAATACCCAAGAAAAAAGAGAGACTTACAATCAGGATCTCCATGAGATCTCAGTCTTAGTGGGGTTCCAAAGGTTTGCGCTTAAACGTGGGACCCATTCGCGCAAAAAAAAAAAAAAATAACGCCCGCGCTGTGCCTTCATTAAGTATGTTCGATATCCTGCATCTTAGAAGCAAACTGATAACGAGATTGCTAAAGGCCTTCTCTTTTGTTTAGCGCGCGCGGTCGGAAAAATCGTTCTCAGATGTTTCCACTGCTGCTGTATACGGCTTGCTCTGCTAATCCTGCATATTCCAAGGAGGAAAGGGAATGGGTAGGAGTTCTTCAGTCTCTATGTTTCTTCTTGACCGCCACGAGAGCGGTTATCACCCCAACCAGACCCGCCAGAGCCAGGTAAGGAGCGCGCGCGCTAGAACGTGGACCGGACTGTGACGGGCCTCTTCAAGTCAATCGATGATTTAAAAAGGTCATTGGAGAATTCCGGGCCCTCCACATAGCACCTTTTGACCTCCAATAAGAAAAACGAAAACGTGAACGTGGAAGACTAAGTATTTTTAATTGAACAATATCTTTTGTCTCAGTATTAGAGGTTCGAAAAATGCGACGATTGACTAGAAGGACTTTCCTGGTGGCCGTGGGTGGACTGGTGGCTGTGGTCGCCTCAGGTCTGGTTCTGTCCAAGTATTCTTTTCGTCACGCAGAAACTTCACAGTCAGCTTCCACCGACAACGTTGTGGGGATACAACTCCACGTACCCTGGTCCTACGTTCGTGGTCCGTTCTGGTACACCGATCCGAGTGAAATGGATAAGCCGCCTTCCTACTGACCATTTGCTTGCAGCCTCGATAGACCATGCAATTCACGGTGCAGAGACTAGAAACCCGGACGTCCGAAATGTTGTGCACTTGCATGGCGGGGTTGTGTCACCTGGAAGCGATGGGTACCCTGAGGATTGGTTTGCTCCTGGAGGATCTAGAACGTACCACTATCCCAATGAGCAGCAAGCCGCTACCCTTTGGTACCACGATCACGCCCTAGGAATAACGCGTTTGAACATCGTCGCGGGATTGGCTGGCTTCTATCTCATCCGCGATAGCATCGAGGACGGACTTAACCTTCCAAAAGGTCAGTATGAGATCCCTCTTCTGATCCAAGACCGCACCTTTAACGCGGACGGCTCACTCTCTTACCCG
>JAPKYM010000302.1 GCA_026394315.1 Candidatus Bathyarchaeota archaeon
CTTAGGGCCATCATCAGGCGGATCGATGATCTCGCCGCTCTTCAGATATGTCAAGATCGCTTTTCTTGAGAGTTTAACGAGGAAATCCCCCTCGTCCAAACTCAGTTCTTCTTTTTGGTCACTGAAGTGTTCTCGCGACATTGGTTTCTACTCTTTTGCTTTGTTGAGTGTCTGTTCTATCTTTGACCAGTGGCTACCTCGCCAATAGACCTTTGAACATGACGATTCTAAGCATGTCCAGAATTTGTCATATTTCTGGTACGATCGTTTGGGCACTCTACCTTCTATAGAGCTCTTGGCCACTTGAGAGAGCGGTGATCCGCAGGCGGGACACCTTGATTTCATCTGGTCGAAGACGAGTGGGAGCGTCAGCTTCTTGGAAAGCTTCGACAGGTTTTCAACTGCTGAATTCCCTTTTACAAGTACAGCTTGTAGACCTCTTCGCTTGGCTAACCTGAAGAGCTCCACATCCGCAGTCAGGAGTATCCGGCTCTCTAGTCTAGTCCTCAGGAGTAGTTCGTTATCATCTGAAAGGTTTTCGTAGGCAACGTCGTGCCCAAGTAGTCGCAACCATCGGGTCATGTTCCCCAGCATTCCATCAACAAGGAATCTCACTGCGCTACCCCCTCAAGGATTCTGCCAGTCCCTGGAGGAGCGATGACCTCACCCTCATCGAAGACCAGCTGACCTGCAATGAAGACCTTTGAAGCCTTCCCCTTACATTTCTGGCCGGCGAACGGGGAATATTTGGCTTTACTGTGGAATTTTTGGGGGTCGATTGTATGCTCACTGTTCAGGTCGATCAATGTTATGTCAGCGTCAGCTCTTTCCTCCAGTCTCCCTTTTCCTTGAAGCTTGAAGATTTTGGCGGGTCTTTCAGCGAGGCACTCGATCATCTGCTTGAGGGACAACTCCCCTCTGTTGACCTTGGTAAGAAGAAGGGGCAGTGTGGTTTCCAATCCAGGGATTCCAGGTCTGATCTCTCGGGCGTCCGGAGAGCTTTTCTCTGGGAGACTATGTGGAGCGTGGTCACTTGCTATTGTTATGAAGCTGAGATCGGACAGGCTCTTCCAAAGGCCCTTGCTCTCGCTGGGATCTCTTAGAGGAGGGTCGGTCAATGCCCAGCCTCCAAACCTCTCTAGATCACTTCTCGACAAAAGAAGATGTTGTGGAGTGATCTCGCATGTGACCTTCGTCCCAATGTTCCTCGATTTCTCGATGGCATTGATACTCGAGGTGAGACTTACGTGACACACATGTACTGTGGACCGTGATGGGGACATTCATGGAGGCGCAATTTGAAAAAGCATCTTTTAGGGCGCTGTCATCAGTAGTATCTATGGGGCTATTGGCATCATTCATGTATAGTTTGAAGGAGAGTACGCCCATCGCACACATTCTCTGAAGTTCAGTTTGATCTTCAACTAAGCATGCGTGGAATCCAACGTTTGTAACTATCTTGTTTGCTGCAGCATCTCGTCTTAGCCTCAGATTTGAAGCTGAGTTCGTTGGAGGGAGATTGTTAGGCATATCAAATACAGTCGTGAAGCCGCCGGCAGCGGCAGCACAGGTGCCTGAATAGAAGTCCTCTTTGTATGAGAGTTGAAGGTCTCTGAGATGAACGTGAGTATCTATGAGACCTGGAATGGCTACAAGGCCTTTCGCGTTTAGTGTCTGTTCTGCTTTTGGCAGACTTGACTCGTTGCCAATCTTGATGATCTTTCCTTCTTCTATGGCGATGCCTGCCTCGACCAGGTCGTTACCAACAAAGAGTCTTGACCTAATAATGTTCAAGTCCGCCCAAAACATGGAAGCTACCTGCGAGAAAGTCCTCTCTGGAACGATCTGCTGGGTACTTCAATTTTAATCTTGGCAATAGTACCAAAAGTGTGAGAAAATCTGATTGCCCTCTTGAGTTCGGCTCTCTTGGCGGATTATCGTACATTAGACGTCAGATAGACAGTCTTGACAATAGAACTGGCCGTCGTGCTGAGCTAGACTGTCAGACCAGACGCCACATTTGTCACAGTACCCAGCCAACCTGCTCGCCTCCCTAACAGGTCCGACTGGCGATAGCCTTGACTTCTCTGATAACACGTCCATCATGGCCGGGGTTACTCTGAGTATATCTCTGCTAGTGATTATTCCTTGAAGCTCGCCTCGGTGTATGACTGCGAGTCTTCTGACTTTCAGTTTGCTCATTTTCTTGGCGACTTCCCTGATGCTGACTTCTCCATCTATGGTCGCTAGTGGCCTGCTCATAACGTCGGAGACCGTAACCTTGCTGGGCTGGAGATTCTTGGCGACAACCCTCAGTGCCAAGTCTCTCTCAGTTACTATCCCTAGGGGTTCTCCACTTTCGTTGACAACTATGATTCCGCCGATCCCCTTTTTCTCCATGAGTTGAGCTGCCTTTGCCGAACTCTGGTTGCCGCTCACGGTCACTACTGGCTTTGACATGACATCCTTTGCTGTCACAACCTCTTCGTCCTTTTCGATGGCCATGGCCGAGGGAACCCTCTTGAGGAGATACCCGTCTTTTGCCGCTTAAAGTGTTTTGGGAAAGACTTTGCCACGTCTGACTATGGTACCTTTTCCGGCGGGAATCAGTCTAGCTACCTCATCTAAGTGAACACGATTGAATCTGCTTCTGGCATAAGAAGGGCTTTCTAGTTTCAGGATCTCGATTATCTGTTTAGCTAGTTTCGCCGACGAGGTTCTTCCAGGAACTAGTTCCACGTAGGCCTCAGCCTGTTTCTTCATGGTTGAGGGTGGGCCTGCAAAGAATCTCAATTCCCCTTCTTCGTTTAGGATCCCTACGGCCATCTTCAGCTCGACACCTTTGAGGTAGCTCCGCTTACCAGTGACCATGAATTGACCTTTTCCGAGGTACTCGCCACTTGGAGCCTTCGATCCGACCTGATCTGCTTTGACCCAGTAGACATCTGCAGATCCCTGATTCAATGACCATGCTTTGCTTCTTGAAACGGAGGCCTGTGCAGCTTCCACTAAGGTCGTATCGGGGACCAGCTTTCCCTCTGTCTTGACTATAGTAAAGGGCGCGCCGTGCATCTCCGCATGAAAGACAAGATCCTGTGTCTCGAGGTGACGTCGGATCAGTATCTCATTTGTTGATGCATCCTTACCTGATAAAATGAGAAAGCCATCAGAGCTTCTAAACCAGTGAAATTTCTCATACCAACACCTTTCCCTAATTCTAGTGGGGATCTGCTGTTGTGCCGCCTCAAGAACCGATTTGGCCTCGAAATCCTTCAGTCTTGATTCGATCTGTTTTGTAGACTCATCCAAGCCTTTGATTTTCCGTGTTGCTTTCTTGGCAGCTTCGTAATGCTCTTGAGCCACTTGTTGCGGGCTCTTGTCAAGGCGTATAGGTATTATTCTCCCTTCAATATCCAG
Organism: Candidatus Bathyarchaeota archaeon; assembly: GCA_026394315.1. Classification (GTDB taxonomy): domain Archaea; phylum Thermoproteota; class Bathyarchaeia; order 40CM-2-53-6; family RBG-13-38-9; genus JAPKYM01. The sequence goes on from JAPKYM010000302.1 coordinate 3,418, forward strand.
TTCCATCTTTTCCTGCGATACGGTTGGGTTGAGGCTTGGCTTGAGTCCTGAGGTTTTCTCGTTCACGATTTGATTGATCTGTTCGAGATCGGAACCACGCTCTCGTTCTTTTCGGATGACATCCATGATTTCAGATATGACGTGGAGTTGTAAATAGATCTGATCTCCTTTCTCTTTGTTCGATTTTGCAGCCTCTGTCAGCATTTTCCTCTGTTCAGATTGTTCCTTCAAGA
>JAPKYM010000101.1 GCA_026394315.1 Candidatus Bathyarchaeota archaeon
GCAGGATGGTCAACGATGTTTTCTATCTTCTCTCCTTCCATGTAGACCTTGGGCCTTTGCTTCCTCAGGCTTTGAATGTATTCTTCACGAGTTCGTACTGCCACTATGTTACCTCCTTCTCTGGTTTCCCATGCTTTGGCACCTGGCTGGCCTTCTTTGGCCATGGTACCCCAGCGTTCCTCTTATTCGGAATCTCCGATATCAATTGAGGACAGCGACGTAACGCGATTCCATCGCCTTATGTGCCTATGATAAACGTCGGTCCCTTTGCCAGTCAAGCCTTGGAGAATCGTTGCAAACTGGCTGATGTTCGTCTTCTCATGCCTATCGCATCAACTTGTCTGTTCTGCCACAATTGAACCGGCTGATGCGAAGCGGCTCGAGGGGACGAGATCAGATAGAGAGGTGTATTCTGGAGGTAGAAGACAATGGACATCAAGTTCACTGCTTGCACCCCAGCAGACTTCAAGATAAAGACTCTTTACGAAGACTTCTACAAACTGAACAAGATCGATTTCAATGCCGAGTATCAACGATCTGAAGTCTGGAGGCTGCCCAAGAAACAACTCCTTCTTGATTCCATACTGAGGAATTTTGACATATCCAAGATCTTCCTGCGTCAGCTTGTTGACGGCAGATATGAATGCCTTGACGGACAGCAGAGGCTCAAGGCGATATTTGGCTATCTTGAGGACGAATTCAGCCTCTCTGGTAAAGAAACCCCAGAGGTGGTCCGAAGAGATTCAGCGAACTTGGCAACGAATTGCAGTGGAGAATCTAGAGTTACGCAATCTATGCGACGTTGGTTCACAACGTGGACGACCCAACAACCTGTAGGATCTTTCTTCGACTTCAGGAAGGCATGCCTCTAAACTCAGCTGAAAAGCTAAATGCCAATCTCCGAGAGGTCAGAGACGTAGTCTTCGAACTCTCGAAACATAAGTTCTTTTCGCTATCTGGGCTTCCTGAGTATCGGTTCTTTCGCCGATACGTGGCTGCGCAGATTATGCTATTAGAATCAAAGGGTGGACCCTCAAATGCTAAATTCCCGAATCTACGGGCCATGTACCAAAGTCCAGCTGGCGACCTCAAGACAGAATCGGTCAGGAAGATCCTGAACTATCTCGTAAAGGAGTCCGGGGTATCTGCTTCATCCATCGTTAACAGTGCAGATTTCGTAACGCTGTTCATGTTGACCTCAAGACTAATGAAGGGTTACTCTCTGACAAACCATGCGGGATCCATAAGAGACTTTTACAATGAGTTTCTTCTGACTGTCGGGCAGACATCCTCCGCGCAGTCCGAGAAAGACTTGCCTTTCTGGAACTACAAGACATGGCGGAAGACCTCTGCTGATTCCAAAGCCTCCATAGAACAGCGACTTCGCATTATGATTACAGAGTTTCATAAGACTTACCCCGACCTTCCCCAGAAAGATCCTCAGCGAGAATTTGACTATTGGCAGAGGTTAGCTATCTTCGACAAAGCCAAGGGCTGCTGCCAAGGCAGTTGTCCTCCTGGAACCTACATCAGGTTCGAAGAAGGGCAGTATCATCATGTGAAACGGTGGATAGATGGCGGAACAACCACCGTTGAAAACGGTCAATCTCTCTGCGCAGCATGCCACCAACGGGTTCATGCTGGCGGGACGGAGGAATAGTCCCTAAGATCGGCACTGCACAATAAAGGACATTCCCTCCTCTTCAGAGTGCTTCGAAAACCAAGTCCTTGTGGAGCGAGTAGTTTG
>JAPKYM010000377.1 GCA_026394315.1 Candidatus Bathyarchaeota archaeon
CAATAGTGTTGAGGTCTAGGCGTTGTTTTAGAGCTGCCGTGGCAACAACATTCTGTACAGTTACGACTGCCTTCTCCTTTACCGAGATTTCACAACTCCATCGATAGGTTTTGTCAGACCACATCTACAACGCGCGCGCTACGTCATCATTAGACAATACTCGGGCTGTCCTGCCTGTTCTTTGTCTGACTGTTTTTTCAACATCTCTCCGAACCCTTTGGTCGCAGCCAGATCTAACTCCAGGAATTCTAAGGCGAATTTCCTAAATCTTCCGAATATCTCCAAGCTTCTCCAGACTGAAATGACCCACTACCATCGGATTGAAGAGCCACTGCATCCAACCTTGACAACTTCCAGCGATATACTGGTTCATCTCTGCCACAGCCTCCACCAAGGCAAGCCTATCGCTGGGTTTCAAACTCTTTATTCTATCGATCTGTTTCTGCTTAGCCTTGGACCAGTCGTCGCTCATGAAACCACTTGACCTATTCTGGTAGAGCGTGACTCACTAATATATCAAACGATGGTAGATTCAGATAATAAGATGTTGACTGCAAAAGGTGACCGCGGGGAAGACCATTGGGAGAAGATCTCTACAGGCTTCTGACACCCAAATTCGAAATCCCGAGAGCACAATATCCCGGGGAGATAAACAAAGTGGAGATTGGCAAAACTCCCCCTGAAGGTACAAGAGCTTATAATCTGATCTTGGGTGGGGCAAAAGATATTCCGTTCTTCGAAAAACAGGCAGAGCCCCTACGAAGGCCTTACATCGGAATGCAAGTGCAAGTTCCACCAGAAAACATCCCCAACCAAGTCTCAACGGAGCTCAGAGAGATCTTAGACAAACCTACTGAATGGGCAAAGTTCTGCATCGAAGAATGCGAAGCGGATACCATTCAGGTCAGATTCAACCTTCCAGGAAGAGTCATCAATGAAGAAGTGATTAAGAAGGTAGAGGAACTCTCGAGGGCTTTAGTTGATGAACTTGATGTCCCACTCATCTTCTCAGGCCCGGACATCAAAGAAATCGACCACCAGATCCTAGAGACTGTTGCGAAATCAACCAGAGGGGAGCAAGTTCTTCTCGGATCAGCCAGGCTGGACAACGACTACGCCAGAATAGCCAAAGCTGCCTTAGATAATCATCATGTGGTACTTGCATCAACGGACTGTGACCTCCCCTCTCAGAAGATGCTTAATAACAGACTTCTGGATCTTGGTCTTTCCAAAAGTCAAATAGTAATTGATCCCACTACCGCAGCGTTAGGATATGGCCTCGAATACTCCCTCTCGATAACCGAGCAGATTAGGATGAACGCATTGAAGGGGGACCAAAGCATGCAGATGCCAATAGCTGCTTTTCCTCTTTCCAGCTGGACGGCGAGGGAGGCGGCGTTTGAGGGACCGCAGTTCGGCAAGCAATATTCAAGAGGAGTAATATGGGAACTCACTACCGCACTGGCGATGTTCCTTGCTGGTGCAGAGCTTCTAGTTATGCTTCACCCCGAGACGGTGAAGAGATACAGGTTACTTATGAGAGAATCAGGCCTTGACGACCCGTCAACCATCTTAGGAAGGACTAGGTGAAAAGAAAATGCCTCAAAAGATCTCCATTCTCAAGCTGTACAGCCAACTTCCTAAGAAGAACTGTAAGGAATGCGGATACTCTACCTGTATGGCCTTTGCTGCCTCGATCCTTGAAGGAAAAACCAAGCTTGAGAACTGCCCCTACATCACGGAAGAGGATAGACTGAGGGTTGAAGGACTAATTGCAGCACCGGTCGCGAAGCTAACCTTTGGCAAAAGAAGGCCTCTTACCATAGGAGAAGCAAGGGTCATGCACCGCCATGAACTCAAATTCTATAACCCGACACCCGTAGCCGTCGAAGTGCCTGATTCGCTGAACGAGATCCAGATTTCGACTGCAATCAAGAACGCTCTCGAAATAAAGGTAGAGCGCCTTGGCGAAACGTACGGAGCAGATGCCATAACTATTACCTGCTCAGGCGAAACAGCGCCATACGCTCGGGCAGTAAGACAGGTCGCGAAGAGCTCTGATCTCCCAATCATTCTAAACTGCCCCAGCACAGAAGCGCTAGAAGCTGGATTAGAAGCGTGTGGCAAGGAGAAACCCATGATCTTTGCTGCAACAAGAGAGAGACTTGATCCCTACGTTGAACTAGCAAAGAAATTCAACGCACCTCTTGTCCTTGCAGACAAAGACCTTGGGGAGTTGAGACTTATGGCCAAGAAAGCTTCAGCGTACGGCCTAGACATTGCGCTCTGCCCCGTCGCCTCAAG
>JAPKYM010000137.1 GCA_026394315.1 Candidatus Bathyarchaeota archaeon
ACCCAAAAACAACTCAAGCGCTATCTCATAGGTTTGGCTGGCTCTGGTAGTCAGCGCGAAGCCACTCTCCGACGCGTTGCAGGTATCGGTTTTGATGGGCGCAGCATCTTTTTTCTCCGATATCGCGGCGACAGACCCACCGTGGCAGAGGAAAGCAGATCCAAGCTACAATTAACTCAACTTTCATTGTTGGTTGAAGAGGCACCCAAAGGGAGCTTCTCTGTTGCTGGTCCTTACTCAGTTACCGAGGAGAGTATCAGCGAGTTTCTGCTACACCTACGGGCGTTGCGCCGCCGTCCCTTAGTTGCCAAGGAGCTTGCCAGACAGTTCGGCCCTGTCGGAGAGATGGCTCGCAAGGTAGTCAACTCATTTTACAATCGACTAACGGAGTGTTTGACGACACCCGGGAGCCCTTTCCCAAGAGTGGAGATGCTTTACGAAGAATGGAAGCGTATCTTTGGGATAGTGTACGGCCAAGAGCTAGTCAAAGCCGAGAGTGATGCCAAGGCCCTAGCACGCCTTTATAACGTCACTGAATTTACCGACCTCAAGCCTCTTCTTTTCGCAGTCCATACCTATTATGCTCTATTCATGAAACTGCTGGCAGCAGAACTCCTTTCCTTGCAACAAGGTGCGCTCCTGGCTTCCATATCGGAGGAACTCCCCGCACTGAGTGATGAACTACTGCGAAGCCGCATGGAAGAACTGGAGAAGGGCACCTGGTTCGAGACCCAAGGCATCCGCAACTTTCTGGAAGGAGACTTCTTTGGATGGTACCTGTCTGTCTGGAACGCAGATATTGAACAGTCAATCCGTAGCTTGGCTCGTTCGTTGGCAGAATACGAGCCAGCCACTGCTACCCTTGCCCCAGAGGCAACCCGTGATTTACTGAAAAAGCTGTACCAGGATGTAGTGCCTCAACCCCTGCGCCATGACCTGGGTGAGTATTACACACCAGACTGGCTAGCAGAACTGCTACTGAATGAAGTGGGATATGCAGGTAACCCTGACTGTCGCCTACTAGACCCTGCCTGCGGCTCGGGGACATTTCTGGTGTTGGTTATTCGCCGCATCTTAGATTATGTGCAAGATTCATTGACCTGGCGTGACCGTGGCGAGCGGGAACTTGTATCCCAAATCTTAGAGAACGTCGTGGGTTTTGACCTGAATCCACTTGCTGTTATCACCGCCCGCACTAATTATCTCCTGGCTTTAGGCCCTCTGGCTCGCCATTTGGCGGGAAAGGATATCCCCGTTTACCTTTGTGACTCTATCCTAACGCCGCAAACCCAGTGGCATTTGCCGCGCCCCATTGAGCACCAGCAAGATATTCCTGTGCCCTCGACTCAGAGGGAGTTCTGGATTCCAAAGGAACTGGTAGACAAAGGTCGGGTGAATACGCTCTGTCGGCTCTTAGAACAATGTGTTGATAACAATTACCGGGTAGAAGAATTCATAGCGTTGGGGAAACGGGAGTTGCAGTGGGAAAACTCGCTCACTGAACCTTCGCTGGTGACACTTTACGAAAAGGTGCTTCAGCTCAAAGCAGAGAAACATAATGGACTGTGGGCTCGCATTATCAAGAATGCCTTCGCACCTGTCTTTCGTTCTGCCACTCTCTTTGACTATGTAATAGGCAATCCTCCGTGGGTTAACTGGGAAAGCCTGGCTACTGAGTACCGAAATGCTACCAAGGAACTATGGCAGAAATACGATCTGTTTTCACTCAAAGGTCATGCTGCTCGTCTCGGAGGAGGCAAGAAAGACATATCAATGCTGATGCTGTACAGTGCAGCTGACAGCTACCTCTCAAACAACGGTACCCTGGGGTTTGTTATCACACAGACGGTTTTTAAAACGAAAGGTGCTGGTGATGGGTTTCGTCGATTCCAATTAGGCAAGCAAGGTATGCATCTAAAAGTAGTCTCGGTTCAGGACTTAGTGCGACTCCAGCCGTTTGAGGGCGCCACCAATCGCACTGCAACGTTGATTCTTAAAAAGGGGTCACCTACTCAGTATCCTGTTCCGTACACCGTTTGGCAGAAAAGAGAGCGGGGCAGAATAGCTACGGATTCAACGGTCTCAGAGGTTGAGAGGTCAAGTGAGAAGATTTATCTATCAGCCCAACCAATCGAGGGGAGAAAACGTACTTCTCCTTGGCTTACTGTTACCCCAGCTGCGGCTGTTGGGCTACAGAAGGTGGTTGGCTCCTCTGCATACAAAGCGCATTCGGGCGCATGTACTTGGTTGAACGCAGTATACTGGCTAAAGATACTGGAAGCACTTCCAGACGGTAGATTGAGAATCGCAAACTTGTGGGACATCGGCAGAGCAAAGGCCAAATCCGTCACAGCGGTTGTTGAGCCAGACTTAGTATATCCGCTCTTGAGGGGTAGGGATGTAGCTAGATGGCGGGCAGGCCCTTCAGCACATGTACTACTTACGCAAGACCCTGATACGAGGACAGGCATGGACGAAACATTCGTTAAGACCAATTTGCCGGATACTTATAGGTATTTGTCCGGATTCCATGATGAATTACTAGCCAGAAGCGGGTACAGGAAATTTTTCCGAGAAACCCATGCCCCATTCTATACGATATATAACATTGGCCCATATACAATGGAACCGTACAAAGTGGGGTGGGCACGGGAAGATGTAACTCTGAGGTGTAGTGTATTTAGTCACGTGCCATTTGGCTCATCAACAAAGGTGGTTATACCTGACCAGACCGTACAGTTCATCTCTTTCAGAGAAAAACTTGAAGCACACTACGTTTGTGCAGTTCTCAATTCAGCACCTGCTGTCCTCTTGCCGTTAGGATATACGACCGATATAACCACACACATAGTTACCGTAATGAACATTCCGCAATTTGACCCCGCTAACCCAATTCACATTGATATGTCTGTACTTTCACAGAAAGCTCACCGGCTTGCATCGCGAGGCAAGGAAGAAGGACTGCAGAGGTTGGATGAACAACTAAACCAGAAAGCCAAGGCACTCTGGAGCCTAAGCAACACTGAACTGGGTGAAATACAGTCTTGCTTGAAAATGCTTAGTACCTTCTCAGTCCCAACAGAACCTGCTGAGGTATCAGAAGCCTCTTCGTGATGACCCCGTCACCCCTCCCACACAATACGTCAAATTGTTTAATCTTGAGTCGAGACCGGGACGCAAGTGACTCTTAGCCTTCAAATCGCCCCATGTATCACTAAGAGGGATAAACTTAGGAATCCGCATTATGCTCGATTAGGTAACACTACTGCAATACCTATGTCGCTCAATATGCCTTCAACTGCAAAGAAGTGATGTTCGTGAGTGATCAATTTTTTGGAGTGAGTGGCTGTAGCTACAACAACAAACTTGTAGTCTTCATTGTTTCTGGTAAAACCTCTTCCCTCTAATTTAACTCTCGTTCCGCGATTGATGTCTGTATATGGCACAATAAACGTCTTCCCCATCGAAGCCATCTGTCGTACGAAATGGTGTCCGTATGTCTGTGGGTTTAGTTTCTCTCGATACTGGGTCTCAATCTTGTTTCTGTTGTCCAAGGCGAGACGGTATTTATCATTGGAGATCATTCTTGTCATCAGATCAAAACTCATGCTGCGATATGCCTTGCAAGTACTCTCATCGCTGGTGCCAGAACCAGACATCAGCACGCATATATCTAAGGTCAAATCTTCTATTTGTGTTGAAGACTCAGTCGAGTTATTCCTTGTTTTCTGCTTGCGCAATTGCGAGTGCCTCTCTATAGCCTTCCTCAAAAAAACCTTTAGGCCACTCCTTAAAATTGCCGTCAGATTTGAGATTGAGCTGTTTTATGCGGGTTTGCCCACCTATTTTCTCAACGGCAAAAACCCTTACCTTCTCTGGTTTAATACGACCTTCAGCGATTCGTCTTCTTAAACGAAGGATGAAATGCTCACTGTGAGTCTCAATAATGAACTGTCTATGATGTTTCGCATTCTCAACAAATAGATCGGCTAAGTCTGCTTGTGCAGAAGGATGAAGATGAATCTCGGGCTGTTCCACAAGGAGACAACTTGACTCAGGCATTAGGACCGTGTGTACTATGACGGGTACGAGTTGAGATATACCACAACCCGTAGAAGCTAGGTTTATATCACGTGCGCCTCGTCTATCGTCTGCGAGGAGTGTTTTAATTGTTCCAGATTTGTCGACATTAGTCATGTGAACATTTTTTAGTAGCTTAAATCTAGTATTAAGCCAATAGTTCAGCTCGTTCATCAAGGTTTTATTTCTCAGACTCTTCATCTTTGAATCAGATAGCACTCGCATAAGGTTTTGTCCAGAGGGGCTAAGTTCAGAATACGGCATCGTTCCCATTATGCCGTAACGCGGAATGCGCTCTCTTATCGGGGCTATGTATCTAATACCTTGAAGTGTGGATGTCAAACCGAGCATAACTCTTCTCGATAAATAGTGCCACTCTATCGTCTCTTCCTCAACACTTCTTGGCTTGGGCAAGCTAGCTCGATCGAAAAGCAAGATTGGGAAGAATCCTGAAAAAGTAACGTGCATGGACTTGAGTGTCTTCCGTGGGCGTCCGGCAATTTTCCATTTGCCGACCTCGACTCTACGTACAGACAGTAGGTTTTTCCCAAACAAGTCTTTGCTGGTGAACGACTGTACCTCAATCCTATTTGTTGTCTGATCATACGCGAATTCGATGTGGCAACTAGAACAGCCGACCGGTTTCTCAAGAAGTCTAAAGTGAAATCCTCGACCTGATTCCTGTGCAGTCGCTCTGTCCAAAGTAAAATCAATACTGAGGTTACGCTCCACAACACCACCCCGTATTAAATCCAAATAGCTTCCAAGATCCAGCTCTGGCGTACTCGTCACTATTGCTAATCCAGGATTCTTTTCGTCTACACTCATTCTGAGCAACATTAGTGCGTATAGAATGGAAGACTTGCCAGAATTGTTCGGACCAACAAGCACGTTCACGTCAGAGAGATCCAAATCTCCTGAATCTCTTATTGACCGAAAGTTTCTAATCCTCAGGGATTGCAACATGACTCACCTCTTTATCATATTATCGCCTACGATTATGACTCTAGGTAGGCGAATAGTCAACATATCGATGTCACAACAGCTTGTGTTGTTACCTCTGACGTAACAAAAAGCCAGATTGTGTCTTTGAGGTTTGCCTGTATGTTTCACTTATTTTGTATTTGAGCCTCCGCTTGACCTCTGCTTAGCCTCTGCTCAGCCTCCGCTTAGCCTCTGCTCAGCCTCTGCTTAGCCTCCGCTCAGCCTCCGCTTGGCCTCCACTTAGCCTCCGCTTTGTTATCCACTTAGTTTCCAGCTGTTTCCACTGGGTTCTGCTCTAGTGCTCCAGAGTGGTTCACTTCAGTGTTCCACTTTGGTCCACCTTGGTCCGCTTTGGTTTCCACTTCAGTGCTCCACTAGTATCCAGTTTAGTATCCACTCGAGTTGGTTCTAGGTTTTGGTTCTGATTCTGGGTTTCAAGCTCCGCGATCTTCGCTCCTCGCTCCTCGGTCTCTGCTCTTCGCCCTCTACTCTCCGCTCTCTGCTCTTCGGTTTTCGCTCCGTACTCTTACTCCCCACTCTCCACTCTCTGCTTCTACGCTCCTCGCTCTCCGCTCCATTGTGCCTGCTCTTTCATGCAAAAGAGCGACAGAGCGAAGAGTGGGGAGAGGCAGCATCAGATCAACGCGAGGGACGTATCTCGCAGGCAACAATCACAAAACGATGAATTGTGCAGTGGCTTGCCTCGGTAAATGCCAAACGAGGAGCTAAACAGAATGACTTTTTGTTCAGTGCTAGGCGTCAACCTGCGATAATCAATAACTGCAGCATTCCGTTCATCCTTGTGGCAGCTGTTGGCGATAGATGACGACCAACCAAGGCGGATAGAGACTGCTCTGAGCAGGCCCTTTTTGCTTTTCCAATATAGTTGTCAGCTTGCCTTACTTGGACGATTCGTTACAAGAGAGGCAATTTTTGACGAGGGATGTGACTCTTGCAGAGAGGCTATCTGGTTTTGGGCGTAGACTTCCTCCACACAAAGTCATCCAGCCACTGCCCTTCACATTTTGAGTTCTTCTACTTGAACTATCGCGTCGTAGGGAAGGTTCAGTCCTTTGCAAATTTTCTCTACTGCTTGGGCATTGGGAGCTTCCCAATCACATACCCCGACACCCTCTTTGTCTACAAATGTGCCCTTGTACTTGACTTGAGGGTTCTGCTTGAGCGCCTTCTCGAAAGCCTCCTTAAACTGCTTGAGCTGCTCCGGTGTCGCCGGCTTCTGAACTCTCCCTTTTGGCGTAAGGTGTAACTCTAGAATCCTTGCCATTTCTACCTCCTTGCTCTTGCCCGACTTTCTTCGTCCATGGCGATGCCTCGTCGGTGAAATACATGCTGTCTACTGACGCGCCATAGCTGTCTGGACATATGGTCGTTGAAGTCACCTTTGACAATAGCATAGTAGTATCAACGGACAGGAATGTCAACATCTCCGAGTCGGAGCCTTATTAGTGCCCTAACCTTAACTTGGGTGACAAGAGCAGTTTAACGGAGGACTGCACGAAATGGCTGAATATTACCCACAATGAAGTCAGTGATTAAATCTAGAGTAAGTCCGCATAGATATTCCAAAGTTAGCCAAGATAAATATCTATATCCTGTTAGCAGGGAAGCCCTGAGTGCATTATTTCATAGTTCCTCGAAGAGCTCGACGTAATCCTGACAACTGGCCTGAATGATGCCCACCGCTAGCTTGGCAAACTGCTTCATCATTCTACAACTTGTATTGTAAGCCCACTTTGCTCCTTTAAGAGTACAGATTTCATCTATCCAGACACGATATCCTTCATCGGGTATGGGTGCTGGAGGACGGACTACAGGGTGTGGAAGAAGAATACCTTTTTCCTCTAGTTTCCTTACCCAGTTAGGTCGTTTGGACTGCTCGTCATAGAATGGCATTTTGTAGTGAATTATATCGTTCCGAATATACACAAGCGAAGTAAAGTCCTGAAAAGGAGACCGGGATTCGTCAAAGGATTTCTGCCACAAAAGAATTGGCATCATTCGGTACTTTGCTACCAAGTCCTGTTCTTTTAGCATCTCCAGAATTTTTTTACTGCTTTCCTCAACAGAATCTGCGAGTTTCATCACTATCCGATTCGTAACGATTTGTAGATTAATCGCAATTCGCTCGTTGATAAAAGCTTCGAGTGCGGTGGCGCTCATAATGTAGGCATCAAGAAACATCGGAGAAAAGTAATTGTCTCT
>JAPKYM010000178.1 GCA_026394315.1 Candidatus Bathyarchaeota archaeon
TCCAGCAGATGGGTGTACCTGACATTCTTCGGCATACAAGTATTGTTAGGAGGCCTTTTAAAGGGCTCAAGAACTTTTTTCGTTTCCTCAGAAATTTGTGGGGGGTTTGAACCTGAATGGTGGCGGGCCCGACGGGACTCGAACCTAATAAGGTGCGAATGCCGAATATTCGTTTCACACTCGCGTACGAAGTTGTACGCGTCAGCCTTAAATAGAGCATACATGTTCGTATTGCAGCAAACAGACAGGAGAGCTACAAAAATGGGGTATCGCGTTTGGATCCGCTCTGCAAGGCAAACTGGCCGCAGGAACGTCTCAAGTAATGATTGAAGAATTCCCTTATGACGCCAGTCCAGTCAGCATTTTTGAAAAACTTGAAAACTGTAAGTACGCCTACCTTCTAGAATCTGTCGAAGGACCAGAAAGACTGGCAAAATTTTCTTTCGTCGGATTCAATCCGCACACAATAATCTCTGCCAAAGATCAAAAGGTGAGAACTCTTAACATCGCATCCGGCGAAGAGAGAGTTCAAGAAACAAATGATCCGTTGGACATAATCCGCAAGGAAGTCAAAAAAAATCACGTACATCTCGATCTTTTCCGACTGACTGGAGGCGCTGTAGGATACATCTCATATGATACGGTAAGATACCTTGAGAAGCTTCCGGAAATCACCCTCGATGATCAAGAATTCCCCGACATAGAGATGGCTCTCTTCGACGACGGATTAGTCTTTGATCACATCAATAGAGAAGCATACTATTATTCTCAGACCGCAAGTCGACTGAAAGAAATAGAAGACCTAGTTCAAAAAGCCGCTGCTGATCAGGAACCTCTCAGATACACCCCTCCAACATCAAATCCGTCCAAAGAAGAGTTCAAAAAATCCGTTACAAAAGCCAAGGAATACATATCCTCCGGAGACATTTTTCAGGTAGTTCTATCAAAACGCTACAGCTTCAGTTTCAAGGGCAGCCTCCTACCATTCTACAGAGTTCTGAGGAACATCAACCCATCACCATACATGTACTTCCTTAAGATGGGAGAACGGCAGGTGGTGGGTTCGAGTCCGGAGAGCCTTGTCAGAGTTGAACGTGGCGCTGTGGAAACGTATCCCATAGCCGGAACCAGACCGAGAACCGATGATCCGGTGAAGAACCAGGTTCTGGCTGAGGAGTTGCTTTCAGACCCAAAGGAGAGGGCTGAACATGTGATGCTCGTGGACTTGGCAAGGAATGACGTTGGTAGGATAGCTGAATTCAAGTCAGTCAAAGTTCCAGAGTTCATGTCTGTCCAGCAATACAGCCACGTGCAACATATCGTCTCAAGGGTCGTCGGAAAGATGCGTTCAGACAAAGACGGTTTTGACGCTCTCGAAGCCATGCTCCCTGCGGGAACTGTCTCAGGAGCACCGAAGGTCAGAGCCATGGAGATCATTGAGGAACTTGAGCTTACAAGACGGGGACCCTACGCCGGAGCCGTAGGATACTTCTCATACAATGGAAACGCAGATTTTGCAATAACAATTCGAACTCTAACGACCAATCGCAACACAGCTTCCATTCAAGTCGGCGGAGGAATAGTGGCTGACTCAGACCCAGAGAAAGAGTGGTTTGAGACGGAATACAAAAGCGCGGCTCTGATGAAGGCGCTGGCTCAGGCAGGTGAAGAAATATGAATGTGCTGATTATTGACAACTTCGATTCTTTCGTTTACAACATCACGCAGTACGTTGGTGAATTGGGCGGAACACCAACGGTTTACAGGAACAACGAAATAACAGCGGAGGAAGCAGAGAGACTCAAACCGGATAAAATAATCCTCTCACCTGGACCTGGAACACCTAGCGACACACGGTACTTTGGCAACTGCCTAGCCATTCTCCAAAAACTAGGCACCCATGTGCCAACACTTGGAATCTGCCTTGGCCACCAAGGAATCGTACATGCTTTCGGAGGAGAAATCGTCAGAGCGCAGAAACTAATGCACGGCAAAACCAGCCTGATAAGGCACAACGGCATAGGCATCTTTCAATCTGTAGCAAACCCCCTTGAGGCAACGAGATACCATTCCCTCGTGGCAGACCCATTCTCTCTTCCAGAATGCCTGAAACCAACAGCCTACTCTCTTGACGATTGCGAGATCATGGCTGTACGTCACAGAGAGTATCCTATCGAGGGGATACAGTTCCACCCAGAGTCGATCTTGACCAGAGAAGGAAAGAAGATTCTCGGAAACTTCCTAGAGGGAGGTTACTGAAACGATCAGCGAAGCTATCGTAAAGCTCGTTGAACGGAGGAACCTGACCGGGCCTGAGGCAGAAGGAACCATGCAGGAGATCATGGAAGGCAAAGCAAGCGGTGAACAGATCGCCTCATTCCTGACAGCCCTCCGAATGAAGAAAGAGACAATTGAGGAGATCGCGTCACTGGCAAGAGTAATGAGAGCTCACTGCCACCAAATCCACCCAAAAGTTGCAGACAAACTAGTCGACCTGGTCGGAACGGGAGGCGACAAGATCAAGACATTCAACATCAGTACTACATCGGCGTTCGTTGTAGCGGGTGCTCACATACCGGTCGCAAAACATGGCAACCGTTCCGTGACAAGCCGCTCCGGGAGCGCCGACGTTCTAGAAGCTCTCGGACTAAAGCTTGACACGTCAGTCGAGACCGTGGAAAAAGCAATAGAGAAGGTTGGAATTGGCTTCATGTTCGCTCCTCAATTCCACCCAGCAATGAAGCACGCAGCAAAACCCAGAAAGGAGATCGGTATCAGAACTGTCTTCAACATTCTCGGGCCTCTCACCAATCCTGCAAATGCTCCAACACAGTTGCTAGGCGTATATGATCAATCCTTGACCGATACTTTGGCAAGCGTTCTCTTGGATCTAGGAACCGAGCAGGCAATGGTAGTGCACGGCCTAGATGGACTGGACGAAATATCTACGGTAGGAAAGACCAAGATCTCCTGGCTAAGGAATAGAGAAGTGCATAGCTACGTCATTGAACCTGAAGATTACGGCATTGAAAGGGCCGATCCAGAATCATTACAGGGATTCGCTCCACAAGAGAACGCGACAATGACGTTCAAGATCCTAACTGACTGCTGCCCTCGGAACGATCCAAAACGAGACATTGTGCTGCTCAATGCGGCCGCCGGTATCGTGGTAAGTGGAAAGGTGGACAACCTACAGGAAGGTCTTGGACTCGCTGCTCAGTCAATAGAAAGCGGCGCAGCCTATGATAGACTCATGTCCCTCGTCGAGTTCACCAGCGGAGATTCATCGAAACTCGAGGAAATGGAGAAGAATGCCTGATTTCCTGGAAACCTTGGCGAATGATGCAAATGAAACAATCAACGAGGGATACTACAATGTTGCACAGAACCATCCGCGTGTGAATATTGGATTCAAAGAATCAATTCTGAGATGTGAGAAGAACGCGATAGTAGCAGAGATCAAGATTGCGTCTCCCTCCAGAGGAATCATTGCTCACAATATCGACGTTGAATCCGTAGCCTTGATGATGCAACGCGGTGGCGCAGTAGGCCTATCGGTTGTAACCGAACCGAGGCATTTCCGAGGAAGAATAGAATATTTCACCATTGCGAGAAAGTGCATGCTTCCACGACTAATGAAAGACATAATCATTGACCCCATCCAGACCGAGGCGGCGGCTAAGCTTGGAGCCGAAGCAATTCTGCTGATTGAGTCGTTGTTTGAGAAGAGACTGTGCAACGCAAGCCTTGAAGAGATGATCAATTTGGCGCACAGGCGAAGGTTGGAAGTGCTGCTCGAGACCCATACGAAAGAAGAGTTTGAAAAGGCCTTGAGCACCGAAGCCGACCTGATTGGAATAAACAACAGAGATTTGTCAGATTTCCGGACCGATCTCGAAGTGACCAGAAACATTCTAGACGCCTGCGATTGTAAAGACCACATCGTAGTCAGCGAGAGTGGGATGGACACCGGGGAGCACATTCGATTCCTGAGGAAATGTGGGGTAAGGGCCTTCCTTGTTGGTTCATCTATAATATCATCAATCAATCCTGAGGAGAAAGTGAGAGAGCTCGTGGAGGCATAGATCCCATGGTCATGGTGAAGATCTGTGGAGTTACACGAGAAGAAGACGTGAACGCGGTGGTTGATGCTGGAGCTGACGCAATCGGCTTCGTCGTAAACGTGGAAGAATCACCCAGAAACCTGTCGCTCAGAGAAGCAAGAAACTTGATGGAGCAACTACCGAATAAGGTCGATAGCGTGGCAGTAACAGTATCTGACCAGCTCCAAGAAATCGTGGAAATCTATCGCGAGTTGACACCGGACTCTATACAACTACATGGAGCAACCTCTAGGCTGGCCCATCAGGTGAGGCTTGCCGCTGATGCCAAGATAATAGTGGCGGTTGACGCAAGATCACCGGACGCACTTGAAGAGGCCATATCACACCCAGCATCGATTGATGCTTTGCTCGTCGACACCTATGGACCGGGAGGTCTTGGAGGAACAGGCTGTACGCATGACTGGAACCTCAGCAGAAAAATCAGGGATGCAGTACATCCGATACCTATGATTCTCGCCGGGGGACTTACGTCAGAAAATGTGAGTCACGCAGTGAGAGCAGTCAGACCCTACGGCGTTGATGTCTCAACTGGAGTGGAACTGCAACCCGGAATCAAAGACGCTGCAAAGATTACTCAATTCGTTAGAAAGGCCAAGGAGGTTGACGCTTGAACCTTCAAGGCACCCATGGATCGAATGGAAGGTTCGGTAGATTTGGAGGGAGATATGTCAGCGAGGTCCTCATGCAGGTACTCATAGAGTTAGAAGAGGCGTTTGAGAGTTATTATCCAACGGTGGAATTCCAGCGGGAACTAGGGGTCCTTCTGAAGGACTACGGTGGAAGACCCACACCCCTCTATTATGCAAAGAACTTTAGCGAGCTTATTGGATGCAAAGTCTACCTCAAGCGCGAGGACTTGCTCTGTGGCGGCTCACACAAGTTGAACAACTCGCTGGGACAGGCGTTACTCGCAGAGAAGATGAGGAAGAAGCGTCTCATAACCGAAACTGCAGCTGGACAGCATGGAATCTCAGCCGCAATGGCCGGCAATGTGCTAGGACTAGAAGTGGAGATCTTCATGGGCATCAGAGACATGGAAAGGCAGGAGAGCAACGTGAAACGGATGAGACTTCTCGGAGCTAGGGTGACACCGGTCAAGACCGGATCAGGGAACCTGAAAGATGCGGTCTCCGACACGCTGAGAGAGTGGGCTACCTGCACGCGCACAACACACTATCTGATGGGTTCGACTGTTGGTCCTCATCCTTTTCCAGAGATCGTCGCCACTTTCCAAAGTGTGATAGGAAAAGAGATCAAGGAACAAATCGTCGAAAAGGAAGGAAAGCTTCCTGATGCGATAGTCGCATGTGGAAGTGGGGGCAGCAACGCCATCGGAGCTTTTCGGCCGTTCATTGGTGAGGACGAGGTCAGACTCTACTTTGTCGAAGGAGGAGGAAGCAGTCTCGATGCCGACAACAGCGCCGCAGCATTCGTACTTGGGAAACCGGGGATACTTCACGGTGCAGCAATGATGGTGATGCAGGATGAACAAGCGCAGATCAAAGCGTCCAAAACTAGGGCCGTAGGTTTGAACTATCCCGCTAGGGGTCCAGAGATCTCTCACCTATGCGAGACAAGAAGGGTGGAGAGCGGCTACGCTTTCGATCATGAAGTCTTCGAAGCGGTGCGAGTGATGTGCAAGACCGAAGGCCTGTTACCCGCTCTCGAGACTGCCCACGCCCTCGCCTATGTATTGAATCACCACGACGAATTTGACCAGGACTCAATCCTTGTTGTGAACTACTCAGGGAGAGGAGACAAAGATCTGGAAACCATCGCAGGGTATTTCTATGGAAATTGATCAGAAGTTTCTTGAACTCAAAGAAAAAGGCGAAGGGGCCTACATGCCCCACATCTACTACGGGGATCCAAACGAGGAGTTCTCGCTAGAACTGGTCAAAACACTAGTCAGCAACGGTGCAGACCTGATCGAGTTCGGGATCCCCTTCTCGGATCCGATCGCGGACGGTACGACGTTCATAGAAGCCTGCGAGAGAGCGCTAAAGACTAGGATGACCCCGATCCAACGTATAGAGGGGGTGAGGAAGCTGCGAAGAATCGGCGTTGAAGTTCCAATCGTCCTGACGACCTACTACAACATTCCATATACGATAGGGCTTCAGATTTTTGCCAAACAGGTCAAGGAAGCCGGAGTTCAAGGGCTTATCATACCCGATCTCCCAGTGGAAGAAGCCACAGAATTCTTGGAGGCAACAAAGGAGTTTGACCTTAAAATGATCTTTCTTGTGGCACCCACCACAGATGATGCGAGGCTCAGGAAAATAGTCGAGATAGCATCCGGCTTCCTCTATGTGATAAACATGGAAGGTGTAACAGGGACGAGGGAGAGTGTCGTGCAATCCACTCTCGATCTCATCAAAAGGGTTAGGGACTGTACAGATTTGCCATTGATGGCAGGCTTTGGAATTTCCAGGAAGGAGCACGCACTGGCGATGCTTTCAGCAGGGGTTGACGGAATCATAACTGGCAGTGCCATCACGGAGATCTACTCAAAGAACCTGCATTCACCTGAGATGTCTCTTCCGGATATCGCGAAGTTTGCAGGAGAAATGAAACAGGCCTGTGTTGAAGGCTACAATAGATAATAAGCCAATCTTGGCAGCATCGTGTGTCCATGAAGGTTTGTCACGAGGTCTAGTCCATCAGCGCGCTGGATCAATATGGCGGGCCTGCGGGGACTCGACGCGTTTTCGGTGCGCGCGCTAGAAGACCTAACACACCCGACGTGTCATTTTGTCCTTCAGTGGTTTGGGCAGTCCGCAGCAGAGTCTGCAGATCGTTGTTTCACTTCGAAAAGCTCCATCTCATTCATGGTTACTATGCTGTGACTCAACTTGCGGAGTTCTCTGTCACCCAGTTGTTCGCCACTGAAAAGACGGGTCAACAATTCAAAAGATGTTTAGCGCGCGCACAACGTATGATCCGATATCTCTTGCAGTCTTCGCCAGTTCACTAACCGGATTTGAGAAAAGGAATAGACTTCCACCAAAGGTTACGATGCCTGGCCTGACCAACTTTATGATCTCTTCAGATCCTTCCACATCAATGTTCAATGTCTCTAGATCATATTTTAGACTCATAACCTCCAGAGCTATCACTTCGCCAGCGTTGCCAGTATAGCCGTGGGAAGAATGTGCTCCGGCTTCCAGGGGTATGCTTAACATTCTTTTGTTCCTCGTGATCTCAGATAGCCCCCAGAAAGTAACTTGGTTTGCCTGCAATCCGGAGATCGGTCTTATGTCGATCCAATCACATTCCAATAGGTCTTTCATCATGTCAGTTACAGAATCTTCGATCTTGCTGAGATATTTCTGTCCTTGATAGTGTCTGGCTGAGACATGCCCTGCATAATCGTTCTCTCCTTCAGAATATTTGCACTGTAAATCTCTGGAGAGGCTTAGCATTTGTTCTACGGCAGGGGATATCATTCCCTCGCTGGCGATGAGGTTTATGCATTCCTTGCCTCGATAATTCTCGTTTGCTCTACTTGCCTCATACAACTGCAGAAATCTACTATGGAATTCCTTTATTCCGCTCATTTTCTCAACCGACGACATTAATTTTGGTTGTCTGCTTTCTCGTCGATGATGGCAGCATACATGCTTCTTCAAGAAGTTGTGAAATGTCTCTGATCTCGACTGGCGTTTTTCTCTCCCTCCCTACTTTTCCAAGAGTCAGGTAGCAGTGTGGGCAGGATGTAACAACTGTCTCTGCTTTGATGTCCAGAGCTTCGCCAACCCTGTTGCGTGCGACTTTACTCGAAAGTTCAGGATAGGAGGTCTGACCCAGCCCCAAGCCGTTTCCGCAACACTTTGCATTCTTCCTATTCGATTCCATCTCAACGAGCTTAAATTTTCGAAGATGGCTCATCACAGCTCTGGGTTCATCTACTATGTTTGAGAATCTTGCTAAATAACAGGGATCGAAATATGTGTAGGTTCCTTTGATTGGTTTCAGAGGTCGTAGTTTTCGTTTGTCCAACATTTCAGTGTAGGTCTGGGTCACATGTTGGACTTGGATATGTCTGATCTTCTTCAGAAAGTAGTAGCATTGAGGGCAACTTGTAACCACGTTCCTATCTTCGAGCACAGTCTGGAGCTTTTCGCTTATCTTATCATATACTTCTGTGAATCCAGCTGCCCATGCTGGGGCTCCGCAGCAAATCCCTTTGAGGACTGTGACTCCTAGAC
>JAPKYM010000204.1 GCA_026394315.1 Candidatus Bathyarchaeota archaeon
GGATCTTGACAATAGAAGACTGATCAAATGCGCATATGAAAAGACCTTCTTTGTTAAAGATCAACTTGTCACTAACATCTTCAACAACGAGTCCGTAAGGACTCAGATTGAGCAGGAGATTGCTGGGAAGGCTGGAATAGAATCTGAGGATGTTACAATTGATGTTCCCTCCCTCCCCTCTGTCCCATATCATTATGCCATAGATATTGAACCGATGAGCATACCGATCTTCCATAAGACCAAGACAGGTGAGAAGACACCTCAGAAGCTCGGAGAGCTTTCACGTATTGTGGATTCGTTAAGGGTCTTCTTGAACATCATACGCGTATACGCGAAAGAAGAGAATAGGGAGCCAGTTACGAAGGCCTCTGTTGACATTCTTGGTGAGGTGCCGATTTCAAACCTCGTCTCTTATTAGCCTCAGACATCTAGTTGAGGTAACGAGCTTCGAGGTGGAAAAGCAGCACTACTCGCAACTTCCTCACATCAGACATGACAGACACCCAAGAAAGCGCATACGAGCGCCTCGAACCAAAGTTTCTATATACAATAAGGCTATGTCTTCGCCAAAATCCAAGGCGTTGTGATTGATGAATACTGTGAAGATCATGCCATGTCTGGACATGAAGGAAGGCAGAGTTGTGAAAGGAGTTCATTTTGCAGATCTACGTGACGCCGGAGACCCAGTTGAAAACGCAAGGTACTACAATAATGAAGGCGCAGACGAACTTGCCATGTTAGATATTGCAGCGTCAGTTGAAGGCAGGAAGAATAGACTTGAATGGGCTAGGAACGTTCTGGCTGTGATCAGTATACCTTTGACTGTTGGCGGTGGAATCTCAACCGTTACCGATGCTGAGCAACTATTCAATATGGGCGTAAGTAAAGTCTCCATAAACACAGCAGCCGTGACAAGACCAGAATTGGTCAAGGAGATCTCCGCCAAGTTCGGCAGGAACAGAGTGATTGTTGCAATAGACGGTAGAAGAAATCCTAGAACGCCCTCAGGTTTTGAAGTTGTCACACATGGAGGAACCAAGGGAGCAGGAATCGATGCTGTAGAATGGGCTAAGAATTGTGAGGCACTTGGTGCCGGAGACCTGCTCCCTACAAGTATGGATAGTGACGGCACCCTCGCCGGCTACGATATTGAATATACTAGGAGGATTTCAGATGCAGTGAGTCTTCCGATAATTGCCTCAGGTGGAGCTGGGAAGCTTGAACACCTTTATGAAGCTGTTGTCAAAGGCAAAGCCAAGACCCTGCTCGTAGCCTCGATCTTCCACTTTAGAAAGTACTCGATCAGGGAAGCCAAAGAATATCTTAGGAAAAAGGGAATCAGTGTAGACCTCTAGTAAACTTCGAATGTTCCAGCTCTAGCTTATGAAACCGTGGCTTATCCGCTGGTCAGGTACTACTTCGAGCGCGCACTAACAGTTATCTAGAACCGTCTCCAGTTGGCACTGCATGATCTCTTTTCATGTGATCCTCAAGAATCTTCACGTAGATACGAAAAGCTTCAGTCTCAGGGAAGCTGGAGTGAAAAGAGACCAGGCTCATCTTTCCATAACGTACTGCAAGTCTCTCTGATAGGGCTCTCGCGGCAACAAGATACTTCCCTCCAAGAAGCACGGAGGATTTTCCCACCCTCTCCTCGCCTGTGACCGGCATCGAAAACGCAACAGTTCCAAGCTTCATCTCTCCTTCGTAGAAGAGCGCGAAGACAGCATTCTCCAGCACTAGAAGTCTAAAGTGGAAAGTGACACCACTGTGTTCACGCGTACTCCCAACAAAGCTCAATCTCCTTTTAACCTCGCAAGAAATATCTTGTGAGTTCAGACTTAAGAGATACACCAATTCTTCTGTCTGGTATGTGAGAGGCTTGAGGATCGCGGTACTTTCAGATATTCACTCCAATCTTGAAGCGTTGGAGTCTGTTGTTACAAGTCTCGGGAGTTATGATGCGCTATTCTGTTTAGGAGATCTCGTGGGTTACGGTGCTCAACCCAATGAGGTCATTGATAGAGTCCGCAGGCTCAGACCTCAAGTGTTGATTGCTGGGAATCACGACTACGCGGTTGCTACCAGTGATACTTCAGACTTCGCACCTCACGCTGCAGCAGCTGTTGAATGGACGAGAAATGAGTTGCGACAAGAGAATACGGACTATCTGATGACTCTACCGCAAGATGCTGCCTTCAAAGATCAGGGGTTGCAGGTAAAGGCCTATCACGGGAGTCCAAAAGATCCACTTAACGAATACATATTCTCAGGCACTCCGGAGTATATCATAATAAACATGATTGAATCTGCAGGCGCTGATGTTCTACTTGTGGGGCATACCCATACCCCTATGAATGTCAGGACTGGATCCGGACATATGTTCAATCCTGGGAGTGTAGGTCAGCCAAGAGATGGTGATCCTCGGGCCAGCTTTGGATTCTTGTATCTTGAAGGCCATGAGGTCTGGTTTGAAGTCAAAAGAGTCAATTATGATATTGATTCTGCGGCCAAAAAGATCTTAGAGCAGCCTGTTCCTAGATTCTTGGCTGATCGCCTGTATCTTGGTTACTGAGTTCAGTAGGCCATGCCATTTTACATTGAACTAGCAAGAAAGCCCACCCCTGAAGGGGTGGGATGAATTGCGATCCAGACAGAATGTTTGGGGCTTAAATGTCTGGTGTTTCAATAATAATGCTGGTAGTTTCATGCAGAGAACCAACACCTTCATTCTTGCTCCAACGGTGGAGCAAGAGAAGATACTGAGGGATAAAGCTACCAACTGTGCCAAACTTTGGAATGAGGCAACCTACCACAAAAGACAGACATACATAAACTATCAACCCATAGACTGGGAGTGCAAAGACCTCTACCAGAAACATTCCTCATTGATTGATTCAGCGACAACACAACAAATACTCAGGAAGAGCAACGAATCATGGAGAAGCTTCTTCGCATTAAAGCAGCTGGAGCGAGAAGGCAAACTTCCGCCAAACATGGAGAAG
>JAPKYM010000146.1 GCA_026394315.1 Candidatus Bathyarchaeota archaeon
AACCATTTTCATTCCTATCAATCCTTGAATCGTTTCTATGTTAAACTCAATCAGTATCTGTTGTTTGATTAGCGCGCGCTAGGTAAAATAATGGCTAATCTGACAGATATTTCTTGTTAATCAATCTTGAGACCTTTATCTGTACGGTTAGGATATTGACCACTGTGCATGCGTTCGCTCAGTAAACATGGCATACAAAGAAAAACGTTTTACTTGAACATGGAGCCTAGTTCTTCGGAGAGTAGGGATCGTATGGCTATGGACCTGATCGGGATTGCTACAACGGGTGGAGACGCTCCAGGGATGAATGCCGCCATAAGAGCTGCAGTCAGAAATGCAGTCTCCAAAAAGCTGAGAATCATGGGTTTTCAGAGAGGATACACAGGGATTATGGCTAACGAATTCATGCCTTTAGATGAGAGAAAGGTTGGAGGGATCATTCATGAAGGTGGCACCTTTCTAAAGACCTCTCGAGCTGAAGAGATCAGGACTGAAGAAGGAATATCAAGGGCAGCCAAAGTCTTGAAGAAGAATAATGTGGACGGTCTAATAGTCATCGGTGGAGATGGTTCATTCAGAGCAGCCTGTGCCCTTCACAAAGCAAGTGACATACCAGTCATAGGGATACCGGCAACCATAGATAATGATCTGGCAGGGACTGATACTTCAATCGGCTTTGATACGGCGGTCAATACTGCTCTGGACGCTCTTGACAAGATAAGGGATACCGCGACTTCTCACGAGAGGGCCTTCATAGTTGAAGTGATGGGGCGGAACAGAGGCTTCATAGCTCTAGAGGTAGGAATTGGGGCCGGGGCAGAGATCATACTCATACCTGAAATAGAATTTGAAACAGAGCAGGTCTGCCGCAGACTCACAGACAATTATCGGAAAGGCAAGAAATCAGCAATAATTGTCATGGCTGAAGGGGCAGGTGACTGTATGGAGATGACCGAGACAATAAAAGAAAGGACTGGGTTCGAGGTCAGACTTACCAAGTTAGGGCATCTACAGCGAGGGGGCAGACCTACAGCCTATAGTAGGTTACTGGCTTGCAGGATGGGAGCGGCAAGTATTGATTTTCTTCTTAACGGAGAGCGGAAAACGATGACTGGAATTGAGGGAGGGCGCATAGTCGCAATTGACTTGGAATACGCTACCACCACTTACAAGCCAATAGACGAAAGTCAATACAATCTAGCGTTGACGCTTGCAACCTAAGCATCGATAGCGCGCGTTTCAAGGGGCATTACGGGAGCGTACGTACTCGGCTGAAGGCACAAGGGGTCAATAGTAATAAGCTGCATTCTGTAGTGTGCTCTATCTATGATTCGCATACTGGGTATCATCGGAAGCCCCAGAATCGGGGGTAACACTGAACTTTTCGTCGCTGAAGCCTTGAAGGCGACAGAAGGGGATGATGTAGAAACAGAGTTGTTGAGATTAGCTAACAGAGAGGTCAAGCCCTGTGACGCCTGCCTGTCCTGCAAACAGACAGGAGAATGCCGAATAAAAGACGACTTCAAACCAATATTTGACAAGATGGTAGCGGCTGACGGTATTATCCTGTCCTCACCAGTCTATTTCGGTTCAGCAACGCCTCAGATAAAATCGCTAATTGACAGGGCTGGATACCTCTCAGTAGCCAGAAAAAGAGTCTTTGAGAACAAAGTAGGTGGGCCGATGGTTGTCGCGAGAAGAGCAGGACACAACTTCACACTTGCTCAACTACTGTTCTTCTTTCTTCATCAGGGGATGATCGTTCCCGGCTCGAGCTACTGGAACATAGCCTTCGGCAGAGAAAAAGACGAGGTAACCAAAGATGAGGAAGGCCTGCTTACGGCAAAGAACTTCGGGAAGAAAATGGTCTGGCTCATCAAGAAAATCAAAGAAACAGGATAGTCTGCGCGCGCTGTAACGCTACAATACGCGTGCATGTCTTATAAACGCAGAGAGATCTAAGAATTGATGGATGATACAGTATGCCTGGAATATTGAGCGCCAGGTTATCCTCGCTCTTTTGCTTGATGCTGATAGCCACATCCTGTGCACCTTCATTTGGTGTTCAAGCTGGCTCTGGGAAAACAGGTTGTGGCACAACTTCTAATGTTATTCACA
>JAPKYM010000007.1 GCA_026394315.1 Candidatus Bathyarchaeota archaeon
ACGAAAATTCATCCATTCCCCCAATTCGGTAAGTCCAAGCTCGCAGTGCAACATTTCAGTCTTGACACCGGCGCCACGGATCCCTTCAAAACATTTTTCAGCAACGTCTATGTGTTGTGCTAGGGTGTAGGTATTTGAGACTATTCCTACAGGTATGGGTTGCTCAAAGAGGGAACGGGGTAGCCGGATAACGCACTTAAGGTAAGGATTAGCAGGGGCACTATCGATAGCCCTGAAATCAATTATCTTGAATTCGGGCAGTTGTTTCTTTAGTTGCTCCCATCGCCCGGACCAATAGGTAACATCTCTCCCTCGCCAACGACCTTTTTCATCCAGAACTTGGATTGCATCATCCATGACTTTTCAGCGCCTCCAGTACCTCGGTCAATAATGCTTGTTTTGCTTATACATGCTCTTTGCCAATAGGTTCATCCACTACTCTTATAGCTACGTGTTTATGGATATCTTCAATGTTAGACGGAGGAACGGTTGTCCCGATGTCGTCATAAAAAAAGCTCAAGCCATAAGCAACTGCCAGACGGTGAAACTCCTCTGCTCCCAGGCTGTCTGCTTGCAGATTATCAGGTTTAGGCAATGATTTCATTCTGAACTGCCCTATGTTGAAGTTACCCAAACCCTTCTGGACAGCTTCTATCAAGTCATTTCTCAAGAGCGGCAAGCTGCTACCCCCGCCGCACAGGAAAAGGGGTACACCTCTTTGCCACTCAGGTGCATTGGGATCTCTCCTTGTGTAACTTATTGCCGCAACTCTGGTGATGGGCCCTTTCGCATTATCAATGAATCGCCTGTCAATATCTGAGAGATCTGATTCAGGAGGACGATATTCATTGTAGGATGACGGGATTCCCGCACCCAGGTCGTCGATCATTTTAAGTTCCCGACGCCAAATCTCGAAGTTCTCTCTGACTCTTTCTAATCGGCAGTTGTGCAGATCATGGCACGCATGATTTGAGACTTCTGCCCAAAGAAACCAATATTCCAGGCATTCCTCCGATGTCTGTAGCCGAAAAGTCGCCACATCCGTCGTTCCTGCCCCAATGTCTAGAATCATATGCAGCCCTAGCTCCCTCAAAGGTGATCGAGCGTACCCGGCTACCTCAGCAGCAACTTCCGGAACAACCTGAATCAAGTCGAGATGGAAACCGGGATTGACACCAGGTTTGGATGCCTCCTTTAGGACTATGCTCGCCTCGTCTAGGGTTATTTGATTGCATCGGACAGACAACCACCAGCCTATCCTCGCTGCCGTCAGAAAAGCTGACCTGATTTCCTTTTCGTCGTAGTTCTTGGAGGGAATACCCAAATTGAGATGCCACCTGATTGTGTTCCGGCCATATTCTTCAGGGAATTTAGAGAGAAACCAGCACCTCACGTGCTGCAAAACAAGAGCTATGTAAATTGAAGCTAGCCCTAGAACATTTGTTCGGATTTCTGAAGGGGACCCAATTCTGAAAGACTTGAAAGGGCTTATCATTAGATGTCGTTTGATGCCACGTACGGCAGGTTGATCAAATCTGGCAAGCCGGCACTTCCCGTCAGAGGTTAAGCCGAGTTTGGATGAAAGCAAGAAAGGATTGTCGGGATTGCCATGTTCTCCGAAGGGGACTGCATAGGCCGTTCTTGATGGA